>JAFZML010000159.1 GCA_017553255.1 Bacteroidales bacterium
AAGCCGGCGGTGGAGCCTGAGCCGGAGCCTGAACTTCCCCCGGAGGAGCAGACTCCGGAGGAGCCTTCCGGCCCGTCATTGAAATCAATCACCCTTATTGACAACACCGTAACCATGGAGCCGGGCGGCAGTGCGTCGCTTCGTTTCAAGGTGGAGGATCCTGAATATGAGTTCAATGAGCTGTCGCTCTTTGGAACAGACGGGCAGGAGCCGTCCCTGTTCCATCTCAAGTCGTTCCAGAAAGATTCTGATAAGGGCTGCTATGTTGCAATAATTCAGAATGACAGCAGGGAGGAAGGCTACAACCGTACTGCCGGGCTAAGCATAAAATCGGCCGAAGGCACCCCGGTTTATTCTCAAAATTTCCTTGTTGTGGGTAAAGCCTCCAAACCCGGAATGGTCCATACCGGCCTTCCGGTGGTGTTTGTAGACACCCAGGGCGGAGTGGCCATAACTTCCAAGGAAACATTCGTAAAAGCAAATATCTCCATAGTGGGCATGGAAGGCATTGACGGCCTTCAGGAAGTTTCCTGCAGCATCCGCGGCCGCGGAAATACCACCTGGAGCTGGCCCAAGAAGCCTTATCTTGTGAAACTGGAGGAAAAGGCTTCCATATTCGGCTTTCCGGAGCATAAACGCTGGGTACTTCTCGCCAATTTCATGGACCGCACAATGATGCGCAACATGGTTGCAATGAAGGTGTCCTCCATGACCCGCCTTGACTGGACACCGCGCTGCCAGAGCGTAGAACTGGTCCTTAACGGCAAACACGTGGGTAACTATCTTCTCATAGAGCAGGTGAGAGTGGACGGAGACCGCGTGAACATAGACAAGACAGACGGCTATCTCCTTGAGCTGGATTTCCACTATGACAATACGTTCCAGTGGAAAGACCATAACATCCCGTTTGCCGTGAAACATCCTGATCCGGATGATGCATCGGCCCTTACCCAGGAAAAGAAAACCTGGATAAAAAACTACATCGCAACAGTTTCCAACGTCATTTACGGAAACAACTTCAAGGACCCCTCAAACGGCTATGCAAGGTATCTGGATATAGATTCCTTCATAGATTACTGGATAGTCTTTGAAGTTATGACAAACCATGAGCTTGGAAACCCCGGCAGCGTTTACTTCCACAAAGACAAGGGCGGAAAACTTATTGCCGGTCCCTGCTGGGACTTTGACTGGGGCGTGCTTACATTTGATACCACTGGTGGTGACTACCGCCTCATCAACCGCAACGCAATATGGTACAGCCGCCTGTTCCAGGACCCCGCCTTCCTTCAGAAGACCAGGGACCGCATCCAGGAGCTGCTTCCTCAGCTCAATACCATCCCGGATTATATAGATGAGTGCGCAGCCCTTCTGGAGGAAAGCGCAAAACTCAACTTCCAGATGTGGGACCCCTCAGAGGATGCTTCCCAGAACGGCGGAAAGATAATCAACGGGGATGAGAACATGACCTTTGATGAGGCTGTGGAGCGCATCAAGAATAACTACAAGATCCACCTCCAGCTTGTCCTGGACAAGTTATGATATAGCGGCCTCTATGGCTTTGTTAATAAACTCATTCAGGCTGATACCCAGATTCCTGGCCTTTTCTGAAGCGCTGGAATGAAGCCCGGACGACATCCTTAAAACCACCTTTCCACTATAAGGCTTTTCCGGCTCAACACCATTTGCACGGCAGCCTTCCAGGTAGTCGTCAATTCCGTCTTCAAAATCTTTCTTGAGTTCGTCTGCCGTTGTACCCTCATAAGAAATCCCGTCCTTATGAAGCCCAAGCACGTGACCGTAGAAGTAGTTGCCATCTTCGTCGTACTCTACGTTTCCCGTGTAGCCCTTGTATCTTAAATTTCCCATTTTATAATAGCCCTTTAAGTGTTAAATACGCAAGAATGTCACTTAATGTTGCTTTCTTCACAACATTCTCCGGGTGTGGTTTGTGACATGTATAATACATGTTGCCTTTCTTGAATCTGACTCTTGAACCGGAAGTTTTCCCCTTATTATCAATTTCAAAACCGTATAATCCAAACAGTCTTACCAGTTCGTCAAACGTAAAGTCGCTGGGGATTCTTTTAAATCGCTCAACTAGTTTTTCTTTTGTACTCATTGCAAAGATACTAAAAATAGTACTATTATACAAACTTTTTTATAACCCAATTATATGCCGCCGGTCAAGGAAACGGTAAGCGGAGGCTTCGGCAAGGTGCTGGGGGAGAATGTCAGGGACTCCCGCAAGGTCGGCAATGGTGCGGGCTATTTTGATAATACGGGTATAGGCGCGGGCGCTGAGGCCCTGGCGGTCAATGATTTTCTCCAGAAGCTCCTTACAGGGGGCCGATAACGGACAAAACCCTTCCAGCTGGGCGCTTCCCATCTCTGCGTTGGCATAGATTCCCATCCCTTCGAACCGCCGAAGCTGAATCTCCCGTGCGCGGATAACCCTTTCCGCCACCGCCTCAGAGGGTTCCGCCTTTTTACCGTTGATAAGCGACTGTGTATCAACCGGATGCATCCAAAGTTGTATGTCTATTCTATCCATAATTGGCCCTGAAAGCTTGGCAAGATAGGCGTTCCTCACGCTGGGAGTGCAGGTGCAGCGGTCGCCCTCACCGTAATAGCCGCATGGGCAGGGGTTGGATGCGGCTACAAGCATGAACGACGCCGGATATTCAATCTTGGCCTTGAGCCTGGAAATGCACACTTTGCGGTCCTCCATTGGCCCGCGGAGAGCCTCAAGCGTTGCCTTTGGCGCTTCACAAAATTCATCAAGAAAGAGGATCCCGCCGGTAGCCAGTGAAACTTCCCCTGGAAGGATGTTCTCTCCGCTGCCTCCGCCCAGAAGAGCCGCCTTTGAGGCCGATATATGCGGCGCCCGGAACGGCCTGGACCTCACCAACCCAAGGGTCCCGGAGGACGTCCCTGCAACAGAATAAATCTTTGACGTCACGGCGCTTTCCTCCAGGGTCATTGGCGGCAGAATCCCGGCCATGGCCTTGGCAAGGGAAGTTTTCCCACTGCCCGGAGCACCGATGAGAAGAACATTGTGCTGACCAGCCGCGGCCACTTCAACGCCCCTCCTGGCAGAATCCTGGCCGATAATCTCTGAAAAATCCATATACCTCCGTACGGGGTTCTTCTCCATCTCCCGCGCCTCCCGGTAGGCTTCCGTATTCCAGATGAGGAGGTCATGGGCCGGGGCCCCCGAAAGAATCCGGAGGACGTCCTCCATGTTTTTCACCCCGTAAATCTCCGTCTCGGTGTAGTCCACCGCTTCAAGTGCCGCCGCTTCGGGAAGAATGCAGCCGCGGAGCCCCATCTCCATAGCCATTTCCACCATTGGGAGGGAGCCGCTCACATAACGGACGCTCCCGTCCAGGCCCAGCTCTCCCATAATGAGGAACTGTTCCAGAAGGGGCATGTCCCTCTGGCCGGAGGCGGCCACAATCCCAAGAGCTATAGGGATGTCGTAGCCGCTGCCCTGCTTATGCATATCGGCGGGGGCCAGATTTATGACAATTTTTTTGCCAGGCACGTGGTATCCCAGCCCCTGCAGGGCGGTGACGGTACGGAGGAGACTCTCCTTGACGGCGGCATCGGCCAGCCCCACAAGGTGTATTCCTACGCCAAGATTGATGTTCACTTCCACGTTCACGGGCACAGCTTTAATGCCCATAATCTTTGCCGAGTATATATTTACAAGCATCACTGACAGATTATTAAAGAGGTGAAAAAACCGTTGAATTCAAGTGGCACAAGGCGCCCGTCAAGGAAAAGGCGGTGCCTGAGGCCGGAGGAGTCGGAGAGGGCGGCAGCAAACACCCCGCCCCGGTAATCGGCACAGGACGGGCTGCTTATCTTAAGGTAAAGGCTGTCTTCCACGGGGAAGGCCTTTCCGGCAATGTTCACCCTTGTCACCTGGCCGTCCAGATTTGTTGTGAGGTATGCCAGGCTGTCTCCGCTGGCATAAATGTCAGGTACGCCTCCCAAAGAGCTTATCACCTGTTTCCGGAGCCCTTCCCTGCCGCGAATCCAATGGGTAACCGCACGGTTGAATAATGAGTATCCCTTTATCATCATTTCCCCGTCATACTCGAAGAGTTTGCACTGATGAATCTCTTCTCCGTCACTTACGTCCATTGAGTGGAAGCTGTCCCCAATCACAAGGCAAAGGCTGGACGGCTTTTCCCCGCGACGTTCGCTGCGGTACACCGTGCCGTCCCTTACCTTAATATCATATATAGCCCCGCCCTTATTTGGCGTTACCGTCCCAATTTCACTTGGCCCGTTCATAATATGGTACTCCGTGGTGGCGGTGTCTCCTTTCCGGATAGTGATGCCGTAAGTGAAATAAGTGCCGCCAGAGTCCCTTTCAAGCTGGCCCATAACGGTCCCGGAGGCGCTTGAAAACACCTCCTCCCCGTTCACCCTGTAGCTAAGGCCCGCACCTCCGGGGCGTTGTCCCAGAGTGCACAGGGTGTCGTTTTGAAGGAGAAAACCTTTCAGGAGCTCTTCCTCCGGGAGCGTTAGCCGGTGGACGCCGTCCCGGTAGATTTGAGTTTCCCCGTTTCCGGCGACGTCCGTCCAAAGATGGCCGCCGATAATCCGTATCCGGTCCGGATCCGGGAGCACCCCCATGGAGCATCGGGCAATCTCCACGCTGTCCCGGAAAAGCACTGCCTCCGCCCCGCGGAAATCCCCGTCCCGCCACGCCGCCCATTCGGGGAAACGCAGCGCGGCGATATAGACGCCCTTCCCAGCCGGAGGGCCCTCTGTGGCCGATGCCTCCGCCGCCCCTCCCGCATACGAGCGCGGACTCCTGACGTAGCTCCGCGGCAGGGTGTCAAGAAGAGGTTTTTTACAGGACAAAAGTGCGGCCGCAGCCGCTATCACAAAGACGATTCTCCTCATAGCTCACAACGTTTTGGCGTACAATGTCGCCAGTTGCGGGCTTATTTCCAAGAATCACAAAAAAAGTTTTTACGTTTCAACGGATTAGGGACGAAAAAGCGTATATAGGGACGAACCGCTGCCGCTCATCGCGCAATACAACGCCCCACTCTCATAAAGTTCCGCCTTGATTTTGGCTAATTCGGGGTATTTTGCAAACACGGTTTCCTCAAAATCGTTCCTCAGTTCCTCCTTCCAGGTGGAGGGGTCTTGCCTCAGAATCTGGGCCAGCGGTTTAGCCGGAATGCGGGGGACAATTCCGCGGTAGGCATCGGCCGTAGAGACGGAAATCCCTTCCGGAACCACCACTTCAAGTTGAAGGTCCCCAAGGTCCAGCGGGAACGGCTCAAGAACTTCCCCGCGGCCGGAGCCCATCATGGGTTTGTTATAGATGAAAAAGGCGCAGTCACTGCCAAGGCGTGCGGCGTAAGCGGCAAGGGTATCATCCGTAAGCTCCAGCCCTGCAAGTTCCGCAATCATCCTCAGGGCAAAGGCGGCATCGGCCGATCCCCCTCCAAGCCCCGCCCCAACGGGATTTGTCTTTTCCAGGAAAATCTTCATTGGGGGCAGCTTATAGTCTTCGGCCAGCATCATATAGGCCTTGGCTGTGAGATCCTTAAGGGGGTCCCAGTCAACGCCCTCCCGGCGGCCTATTGTTATCATGAGCTTCCCGTCTGGAGAAATGGCCTGAGCCAGGGTTCCGTATTTTGCCTGCATCCCGGCAAGGGTGCGGCTGTAGTCTTCCCCAGTTATTATTTCAAGGGTATCCGTAAGGCCGAAGTAAGGGACAAACAGCGTTTCAAGGTCATGATAGCCGTCCTCACGCTTCCTTAGGACATTCAGTCCCAGATTCACTTTTACATTGGGATGGGTAATCATATGCTAGTCCTCCCAGCTAACGGTTCTTGAGCCGTCCGGCTGCACCTTGATTTGAACCTTCAAGGTTTCTTCAGGCAGCAGCTCCTCTATGTTTTCCGGCCACTCCATAAGGCACAGGGCGCCGGAATCAAGATAGTCATACAGGCCCAGGTCAAGGGCTTCCGTGAGGCGGTTTATCCTGTAGAAGTCAAAGTGGAATACAGGCTCACCATTACCGGCGCGGTACTCATTGAGAATTGCAAAGGTGGGGGAGCTAACGGCGTCTTCCCTCACGCCAAGGGCATGGCAGATAGCCGTTGTAAACGTGGTTTTCCCTGCTCCCATTGGCGCATACAGCGCAATGAGCCGGTTGTCACCTATTTCTTTGAGGAAAGTTTCCGCCGCTCCCGGCAGCTCCTCCAGGCCGTGTATTACAATTGAATGTTTCATTAGATTAGTCCCTCAGCCAGTTTTCCGGGTTCTGGGGGGTTGTTTCCTGCCATAATTCAAAGTGGAAGAGGTCCTCCCCGCCAATTGTGTCTACGGTTCCAACAACCTGGCCGGTTTTTACCTTGTCTCCGGGCTTTACGGCAACGGTGGCAAGCTTGGAATAAAGGGTGAAATATGCGCCGTGGTTCACCAGCACGCACTGGTTGTACCCGGGAAGCACCACTATCTGGGTGACGGTGCCGTTGAACACGGCCTTTGCCTGCGTTCCGCGCTTCACGGCAAGGGTGACGCCGTTATTCTGAGGGAGGTCCACGTTCTGGTATACGGGGTGCTTATGTTTGCCGAAGCGCTCCACAATTGCGCCTTCCACTGGCCATGGTAATCGGCCCTTATTAGATGCGAATTCATTGGAAAGCTTGGTGTCAATGGCCGTGGACGTCTTTTTGCCGGATTTGGAGCCGCTGCCGCCGCCCTGTTTCTGGCTTTCCTTACGGATAAGGTCTGCAATCTTGCGGTTAAGATCCTCCTTCTGCTTGTTTTTGGACTGGAGCTGCTGCTGGTACTTCTTGCGGTCACTGCCAAGCTTCTGGACAAGACGGTTGCTCTCGTCTTCCTCCCCACGCAGTTTTGAACGCTCAGAGGCAATTTGCTTACGCGTAGCGGCTTCCGTGGCCCTCAGGGACTCCAGACGCTCCCGTTCCACCTGCAGGGCGGCCGAAGTTTCACGTATGCGCGTAGCCTGCGCACCCATTTCCCCTGCAAGGGAGCGAAGATACCCAAAGCGCCGGAACCCCTGGCCTATAGACTCTGAAGACAGCACATACATATACCACATCCTGCTGTCACGGTTCTTGTACGTGCTCCTGACAAGGCGGGCGTAGTAGGCGGAAAGAGTATCATGGCGGGCCTGGAGCTTATCTATGTCCCGGCGGCATGCGCGGATGGAGTCGTCCAGAATGCGTAGGGTCTGGTCACATCCGGCAATGAGCTTCTCACGCGCCTCAATCTTTCTTCTTACAAGAGTGAGCTTTGAAAGCTCCTGCTCCCTGGCCGATGAATTCTCCTTGAGCTGCCGGTTAAGTATTGCTATCTCCTTTTCCAGCTGGGCCTTCTGGCTTTCCAGCTTTTTCATGGAGCTGGATTTCTGGGCCTGCAGCGGAAGTGCTACGGCAAGGGCAACAAGTATGACAAGAAGCTTTCTCATTGTTCCAGACGTTTTGCCATATTAAGATAAACCTTGGCCGAGTCATTTTCTCCAAGGGCCTGCAGAACCGTGGCGTAGTGCCTGAGGATTACGGCGCTGTCCTTGCCGCCATATAGCATGGCGTGCTTGAAGAAGGGCTTTGCCTCAAGGTCTTTTCCCTGCAGATGGAGTATCCACGCAAAGGTGTCAAGGTAGGTTGCGTTGTCCGGTTCCGCCTCTATTGTCTTTTTGGACATTGTGTACGCCTTCTTCAGCTTCCTGCCCTCTTCAGAGAGGTAATAGGCGTAATTATTCAGCACCGGAGCATATCCAGGGTCAATCTTCAGGGCTTTATCGTAGGCCTTGTACGCCTCCTTGGAATTGCCCTTGGAATGATACGCGTCCCCAAGCTGTGACCAGGATGCCAACAGCACCTTGGTGTCCTTGGGGTAATTCTTTATAAGGTACCTGCAATTGCCGATAATTGCATCATAATCCTGCAACTGGTAGTTTGCCATGTTGGCGTAATCCATGAAACCCAGCTCCGCAAAACGGTTGAAGGCATCTACGGAGACGTCCCTCATCTCCTTCCACTTCCCCTGGAGGGAAAGAACCTGGATGTAGGTGGCCATAAGGGGCACGCTCTCCGGAAAGGCCACCGAGGCAAGGCGGAAGTAGTACTCCCCTTCTTCCCGCCTTCCGGTGGAGAAGAAGTATGAGCCCACAGTAGTATATAAGGTAGAGTCTGCGGGCGTGTTTTCCACCGCCAGGACCGCCAGGGAGTCAAAACTTTGCCTGTGGGTTTGGAGAACCTTGGGGTCTATGCTGCGGGTGATGTTCCCAATGTACATGCTCTTGGACTGGGCGGGGATGTCCGGGGAAGTGAAGAAAGGCCGAAGGGTTTTAAAGTACTCCGGGTACTGTCTCTGATGCCTGTAGACCTCGCTGAGGCCCATGGAGGCGGGAACGTATGAGCTGTCCAGCTCCAGCGCCTCGGAGAAGCGGGCGAAGGCAAGGGAATCTTTGAAATCGGCCAGATAAGCATCTCCAAGCATTGACAGCACGTGGGCCGATGAATAATCCCTGTTGAAGTTTTCAAGGACCTCTACCGCAAGGTCCGGGCGGCCCATGGCCTGGTAGATGTCATGGCGGGTGGTGGTAACTTCCTCAGATGCCCCCCTCTGCTGCTCAATCTCATCCAGGGCGCCAAGTGCCTTTTCAAATTCTTTTTCCGTGAGATAGATCTCCAGAAGCTCATAGGGGAGGGACTGGTTTTCCGGAAAATCCTTCACCAGGGCCTCATAGAGGGCTTTCCCTTCCGTCTTTTTCCCAAGGGCAAGCTCCAGGCGGGCAAGGGTGCGGCGGTACCAGAAGTTGGTGCCGTCCAGCGCCACGGCCTTCTGGAGGGAGACTTCTGCACCCTCCATGTCATTAAGCCTGAGCTGGGTTTGGGCCAGATAATACCACACGGCGTCACTTTCCGGAGAAGCCACGCAGAGAGTCTGCAAAATGCGCTGGGCCTTTGCATACTGACCATTGGAATATAGGGAAACGGCGTCTACCAGATTGGACTCCACGGTTTGCGCCCTTAGGGGGAGCAGGAGGGCCAAAATGGCAAGGGCCAGTGCGATTGCTTTTTTCATCCTTGCAAAATTACTGCATTTTTCTCATTTTTGTGTAACAAAATCCACACCTTTTGAAACGTTTCTACATAAAACTGCATCTTATTACATGGGCAAGGGACGAAGAATCCCTTGGAGGCCGCTGCTCCCTTGAGGAGCTTGCAGCCGCCTGCGCCAGCGGAAAGAGGGATGCTGAGAAACGTCTCTTTGACCAGTTGGCCCCAAAGATGATGGCATTGTGCCTTCGGTACATGGGAAACCGGGAAGACGCAGAGGATGTGCTTCAGGAGGGTTTTGTAACGCTTTTCACAAAGCTGGAAAGCTACAACGGTTCCGGTTCCTTTGAAGGCTGGGCCAGAAAGATCTTTGTTAACACTGCACTTATGCATCTTAGGAAAACGGATGTCCTGGGAGAAAGCAATGACATTGAGGAGGCGCGCTCCCTCTCCACAGAGGAAGCCACGCCGCTCCAAAAGATGGGATACAAAGAGCTTATGAAACTAATTTCATCGCTCCCCCCGGATGCCAGGACAGTTTTCAACATGTTTGTGGTGGAAGGCTATTCCCACAAGGAAATTGCGGCCGCCCTGGGATGCACGGAGGCTACGTCCCGCTCCAAATTACAGAGGGCACGCCTCCAATTGCAGGAAATGATTATTAGTAGACAATGAGAGATCAAGACATAAGAGAGATGCTCTATAACGCCGAGGAACCGGTTTCCCCGGGCGTTTGGAGCGCGGTAGTGGCAGGGCTGGATGCCAAGTCAAAACGCGTAGTTCCGCTGTGGATGTGGAGCGCCGTGGCTTTTGCCGCGGCCGCAGCCGTAGCGGTGGGCGTTTTCCTGTGGCGTCCCGCATCAAAAATAAGGTTAGAAGAATTTACGCCTGCTTCCCCGCTTGCAGCGCGGCTAGACTACACCCTTCCCGGGGATATCGTGACGCCCACTGAGGCTAAACCCGCCCCGGTAAGAATAGCCGCAGCGCCCATTGCTTTACGGGAGGAATCTTCACTGGAGGCCGTACCAACACCAGCAACCATCAACCCGGAGGCCCTTCTGAAGCGTTCTTCCCGCCTGGCAATGCCGCCCAAGAGGAGCTCTTACGTCCCCACCGTAGAGGACAATTCCCTCATCAACGCCCTGGCCTGGGAGGCCCGTCCGCTGCCAGGCAGGGACATCTCTCTTGTCGCCGGCGGAAATCTCCAGGCAAGTTCCCGTGCCCAGGCCCTTAGCCGCCGCGGCGCCGCCGCCCCGGAAAACACGTCCGCAGAAGGCCTGTACAACCCCACCAATGACAAGCCCGGCTTTCCCTTCTCTGCCGGTATCGGCATAAAATGGAATATTCTGCCACGTCTTGCTGTTGGCACCGGCGTACGCTATACCAATCTCAGTCGCTCATTTGTGGCAGATTATCAGTCCGGAGAAGGCTGGGGCGTGCCGCAAAAGCCCGTAGACAATGTCCAGCACTGGATTGGCGTTCCGGTAAACGTATATTATGATATAGTGAGCAGGCCCCGTCTCAAGGTCCACGCCTTTGCCGGCGGCGCCATGGATTACCTCCTCCAGAACAAGTTCACCATTCATTCGGATAAAGACATTGTCTGGCGCAAGGACGGCACTTCCTTCCAGTGGTCTGCCGCTGCGGGTGCCGGCATAGAATACATGGTTCTTCCCTGGATGGGCCTGTATCTGGATCCCAGCGTCCGCTATTACTTCGGCCAGGCCGGCGGCGCAGATATCAATGGCCTCCCCGTTCACCCCGTACGCTTTGTGGTGGAAGCCGGTCTCCGCTTCTCCATCGGCAGTTATTAATCATTTTTTGACATCCCAAAACCCGTTAAAACGGGTCCTGAAAAGGGTTGTTGATAACTTTGATTCCGAAGAAACACAAAAGTTATAATTTAGAGTAATTCTAAATTAGAAATTTAGATAATTGCCTGTTAATCAACAAATTAACAGGCTTTTTTGCGCGTTGTTGATAACTTTTTTCAGAAAAATCGTTGTAAAAACAAAAACCTTGCTATAACTTTGTCTTCGCTCGACCTAACCAAAGATCACAGAAATATAAACGCAATATGGTAAAACGTGTACTAAAGCGCGATGGACGTCGCGTCGAATTTAACAACCAAAAGATTGTTGCCGCCATCCTCAAGGCAATGGATGTAACGGAGAACGGAGAGGATATTGTGCTGGCTGCCCAGATAGCCCATGATATCTCCCTTCTGCCCAAGGAGGAGATGACCGTTGAGGAAATCCAGGACGTAGTTGAAAGCCACCTTATGAACAGCCCCCGCCAGGAGGTTGCCCAGGAATATATCCGCTACCGCAACAAGCGTAACCTTGCCCGTAAGGCAAAGACCAATGAGATCTTCCAGACCATCATTGACGCCCAGGTAAACGACATCACCCGTGAGAACGCCAACATGAACGCGGATACCCCTGCGGGCATGATGATGAAGTTCGCATCGGAGGCCACCAAGAGCTATGTGGATGAATGCCTTCTCAGTGACCCCGTCCGTGAGGCCGTTGCAGGTAACTATATCCACATCCATGACAAGGATTACTATCCCACAAAGTCCCTTACCTGCATCCAGCACCCCCTGGACGTGATTCTTGAGCACGGTCTCAAGGCCGGTCACGGTGAGTCCCGTCCCGCAAAGCGCATTGAAACCGCTTCCGTGCTGGCATGTATTTCCATGGAAACCGTCCAGAATGAGATGCACGGCGGTCAGGCTATCCCCGCCTTTGACTTCTATCTTGCCCCTTACGTCCGCAAAACATATGAGGAAGAGATTGACAAAATCTCAGATATAGAGAACAAGGATTACAGTGAGCTCAAGCCCGCTAAGATCGATGACTATCTGAAGCGTGACCTCGTTGGCCTTCAGGGCAAGGAGCGCGCAATGCAGCACGCCATCAACCAGACCGTCGGCCGCGTGCACCAGGCAATGGAGGCTTTTGTGCACAACATGAACACCATCCACAGCCGCGGCGGAAACCAGGTTGTGTTCTCCTCCATCAACTATGGTACGGATACATCGGCCGAAGGACGTTGCATCATCCGTGAAATCCTCAACACCACGTATGAGGGTGTGGGTAACGGCAGCACCGCCATCTTCCCCATCCAGATCTGGAAGAAGAAGAGGGGCGTGAGCTACCTCCCTGAGGATCCCAACTATGACCTTTACAGGTTCGCCTGCAAGGTATCGGCCCGCCGTTTCTTCCCCAACTTCCTCAACCTTGACGCTACATACAATCAGGATGAGGCTTGGAAGGCCGATGACCCCCGCCGCTTTGAACATGAGGTTGCAACAATGGGCTGCCGCACCCGCGTGTACGGCAACAAGTTCGGCCCCAAGACATCTATCGGCCGTGGTAACCTTTCCTTCACCACCATCAACATTGTGAAGCTTGCAATTGAGGCAATGAGGGAAGAGCCTGAGAAGGAAGCCCGCATCCAGAAGTTCTTCCAGAAGCTTGACTGGGCCCTTGAAATCAGCGCCCGTCAGCTCAATGAGCGCTTTGACTTCCAGAAAACCGCCCTCAAGAAGCAGTTCCCGCTCCTTATGAACGGCCTCTGGCTTGGCTCGGAGAAACTTGACAACGAGGATACCATTGAGAAGGTCATCAACCAGGGCACCCTTTCCATTGGCTTTATCGGCCTGGCAGAATGCCTTATTGCGCTTATCGGCAAGCATCACGGTGAAAGCCCTGAAGCTCAGGAGCTTGGTCTCAGGATTGTCTCCCATATGGCAGAAAAGATCAACGGTTTCGCAGAGATTTATCAGCACAACTTCACTTTCCTTGCCACTCCCGCAGAGGGCCTTTCCGGAAAGTTCACCAAGAGGGACAAGAAAACCTTCGGCATTATCCCCGGCATCACGGACAAGGATTACTACACCAACTCCAGCCACGTTCCCGTGTACTATCACTGCACCCCGGAACACAAGGCCAAGATTGAGGGCCCGTACCACAAGTATGAGAACGCCGGTCACATCTTCTACGTAGAGATTGACGGTGACGCCACCCACAACCCTGAGGCTATCATGCAGATTGTGGATCTCATGGACAAGTACGACATTGGTTACGGCTCCGTGAACCACAACCGCAACCGCTGCCTCGACTGCGGCTATGAAAACGCAGAAAAGGATCTCCATGAATGCCCTCACTGCCACGGTCATCACATCGACACCCTCCAGCGTATCACCGGTTACCTTGTAGGCACCACAGACCGCTGGAACGCCGGCAAGCTCGCAGAGCTTCACGACAGAGTCATTCACGAATAAAGTCTGAAGCAGGGCCATACCCTCTGAAACCGTCGCTTCGCGACCCCTCCCACTTCGTGGGCCCCTCCCTCTTATGATGCCGAGGGTGGCAACAGGTTTCAGAGGGTATGCCCTGCTTCTGAGGTTAGTTTTTGTCATTCTGAGCGAAGCGAAGAATCTATGCGTATCAGAGTACTGGACATAATCCACCAGACAATGGCCGATGGACCCGGTTTCCGTACGGCCATTTACTGTGCGGGGTGCGCGCATGCCTGCAAAGGGTGCCACAATCCACAAAGCTGGGATTTCAAGGCGGGGAAGTGGATGGATGTTGAGGAGCTGCTGGAGATTGTTAAGAGTGACTCAATGTCAAACGTGACTTTCTCCGGGGGAGATCCCATGTATCAAGCACCGGCGTTTACGGAACTTGCAAAGCGCATAAAGGAGGAAACCGGGAAAACAATCTGGTGCTGGACCGGATTTACGCTGGAGGAGGTTGAGTCAGATCCTCAGATGGCGGCAATGCTGCCCTGGCTGGATGTTCTGGTAGATGGCCCGTTTATCCTGGAGCAGCGTGACACGGACCTCCTGTTCCGCGGCAGCCCCAACCAGCGCATCATCTATTTACACGGAGAACCGCCCCGGGACGATATCCCCGGCACCGTGGCTCTGGAACCGCTGAGATAGGGTTGGCGCATAACTTCCAGACTCTCAGCCACTTACGTAAAATCGGGTGCACCTGGAAGTGCACCCGATTATTCATAAAACGCTGAGTATCAGGCTATTCGCCTACAACCCAAACCAGGACGTGGCGGTCAAAGGTCATGTACTCAAGGTCAAATTCCTGTTCATCTCCGTCCTTGTCAATGAAGGTGGCTTCAAGTTCACCCTCGCTGCGATAGCGGAAGCGGTCTATCTCTATTTGCTCCGCAAAATCTACGCTGTAGCGGCTTAGGAGCTTGAAAATAGCTTCCTTGGCGCACCAGTAGATGGCAAGTTGCTCATTGCGCTTTTCATCGGCAAGGTCATCAATCTCATCCTCGCTGAGGGCCTTTTTCTCCACGGCGCTGAAGTCGCGGTCCAGGGACTCCACGTCTATGCCGCAGTCTTCTTCCTCATGGAGGATTACCGCAACGTACTTTTCTGTGTGGGTTATTGAGATGTTGACGGGGTTGTTCTCAAGGTAGGGCTTGCCGTTGTCGTGGTGGCTCAGGTATACCTTTTCATCAAAAAGGGTGTTGAGCAGGGCCCTCACCGCAAGACGCTGCTTGCGAAGGGATTCGCTTTTGATGAACGAGATTTCCTCCATCTCGTCCGTGGGAGTGGCGGCAAGGCTTACCAGCTCTTCCTCAGTTTCCGTGATTTGCCACACGCCGATGGTGGCTTCGTTTTCAAGTTTCTTCTTTAAATAAAGTGCCATTACAGTTTGTTCTGAACAACAATATGCAAGCCCCGACGCACCTTACGGGCATCAGGTTTCTCAGTTTAAAATAGGGTAAAGTCGCGACAGAGGGTCGTCCTGAGGGACGCCCGTTAAAGTGTTGGATTTGACCGGACTGGGAGGCTCCATACTAATTGTTACAAATTCTGGCACAAAGATAACTCATTTTTCTCAATTCAAACAAATCTTTTGTAACTTTGTAAGCTAAATGAAAAATCATAAACTTTTTATATCATGAAATTTCTCACCGACGAAAAACTCCTCATTGTAGGCGCAGCAGGTATGATTGGCTCAAACATGGCCCAAACCGCAGCCTGCCTGGGCCTGTCTTCAAACATCTGTCTCTACGATATCTTTGAGCCCGGTCTCAAGGGTGTCCTCGCAGAAATGGACCACTGCGCATTTGAAGGCGTGAACTTTACCGCCACAATTGACCCCTCAGAGGCCTTCAAGGATGCAAAATACATCATTTCCTCCGGCGGAGCACCCCGCAAGGAAGGCATGACCCGTGAGGACCTCCTCAAGGGCAACTGCCAGATTGCCGCTGAATTCGGAGACAATATCAAGAAGTATTGCCCTGATGCCAAATTCGTGGTTGTTATCTTCAATCCGGCCGATGTAACCGCCCTCACCGCCCTCATCCACTCCGGCCTGAAGCCCTCACAGCTCACCTCCCTGGCAGCCCTTGACAGCACCCGTCTGCAGGAGGCCCTTGCCCAGGAATTCGGCGTAGCGCAGTACAAAGTCACCGGCGCCCACACTTACGGCGGTCACGGTGAGGCCATGGCAGTATTCGCCAGCCAGGTAAAGGTGGACGGCAAGCCCCTCTCAGAGCTTCCTCTGTCTCCTGAACGCTGGGCCGAAATCAAGCACAATACCATCCAGGGCGGCAGCAACATCATCAAGCTCCGCGGCCGCAGCTCCTTCCAGAGCCCCGCATACCAGGCCGTCAAGATGATTGAGGCCGCTATGGGCGGAGACAAGTTCTGTTGGCCCGCCGGTACCTATGTGAATGAAGGCAAGTATAAGAACGTGATGATGGCAATGCCCACCGTGATTGACGCCACCGGCTGCCATTTCACCGCTCCCAATGGTACCGCAGAGGAAATGGCCGCACTGGACGCTTCCTATGAGCATCTTGTGAAGATGAGGGATGAGATTATCGGCCTTGGCATTGTTCCCGCAGTTGCAGACTGGAAGAAGGAGAACCCAAATTTATAGTATAAAAAGTAGGTCTCACCCAGAGCGGTGCCGGCCTGGTCCTGAACTTCTAAGAGCGTGGAGCCTCATCCCCATTTATTGGGATTGACCATGCCGTCGCAAAGCGCTAACTTTGCGACGGTAAATTTTTTATATGATACTTGCAGATCTGAAGACGGGGGAAAAGGCCGTTATCGTGCGTGTGCACGGTCACGGCAGTTTCCGTAAGCGTCTTATAGAGATGGGATTCATCAAGGGAAAAGAGGTGAAAGTGGTCCTCAACGCGCCCTTGAAAGATCCCATAGAATATGAAATAATAGGCTATAAAGTCTCTCTCCGGAGAGAGGAAGCGCGTCTGATAGAAGTGGTTACAGAGGAGGAGGCCAGGGAGGCTCTCATAACGGATGAGCACCTTCAGGGACTTCCCGCCGATATGGAAGAGCCCCGGCGGCTGGGAGAAGCCATGGCCCATGTTGCCGATGAAAGGCATCACTCCATCCGCGTTGCCCTGGTGGGAAACCCCAACTGCGGCAAAACCTCCCTCTTCAATATCGCTTCCGGCAGCCATGAGCACGTGGGAAATTATTCTGGTGTTACGGTAGATGCCAAGGAAGGCCATTTCAAGTTTCGGGATTATGAAATAACCTTGGTAGACCTGCCCGGCACCTATTCGCTCAGCGCTTACTCTCCGGAGGAGCTTTATGTCCGTAAAAACCTTCTTGAAACAGTCCCGGACGTTGTTGTGAACGTGGTTGACGCCTCCAATATTGAGCGCAACCTCTATCTCACAACCCAGCTCATAGACATGAACCTGAGGGTTGTGATGGCCCTCAACATGTTTGACGAGCTAGAGCACAAGGGAGACAAACTGGATACAAAACAGCTGGGTTACCTCCTTGGTATGCCCGTCTGTCCCACGGTGTCCCGCGACGGCCGCGGCATCCCGGAACTATTTGACACCGTCATAAAGATTTATGAAGGGGCCGATGCCCGCCTTGCCCGCCACATCCACATAAACCATGGCGCGGAAATAGAGCGCAGCATCAAGCACGTCCAGCCGCATATAGCTTATAATGAGGAGCTTAAGGCCACATACTCTACCCGGTATCTCACTATCAAGTACCTTGAGGGAGATAGGGAAGTAGAGCGCCTGCTTTCCTCAAAGCCCAACATTGCGGACATTGCGGATATCCGTGCCGATGAACGTGAGCGCATAGAGGGCCTCCTTGGCACCAATATGGAAAGCGCCATTGTGGATGCAAAGTACGCCTTTATCCAGGGCGCCCTGGCGGAGACATATCAGAAATATCAGGAAGATAAGCCCCGCCGCACCATAACGGACCACATAGACGCAATTGTCACAAACCAGTGGGCGGCGTTCCCCATCTTCATAGTGCTGCTGTGGTTCATCTTCTGGGCCACCTTCACCATCGGCCAGTATCCAATGGACTGGATTGAGGCCGGTGTAAGCTGGCTTGGAAATGCAGTAGGCTCCCTTATGGCCGACGGCTGGCTCAAGGACCTTGTGGTGGACGGCTGCATAGCCGGCGTGGGAAGCGTGCTGGTGTTCCTTCCCAACATCATGATCCTGTACTTCTTCATTTCAATAATGGAAGACAGCGGATATATGGCGCGCGCGGCGTTCATTGTGGACAAACTGATGCACCGGATCGGCCTTCACGGAAAGAGCTTCATCCCCATGGTGATGGGCTTTGGCTGCAATGTGCCGGCCATTATGGCCACACGCTCCATAGAAAGCCGGAAGTCCCGCCTTGTCACAATGGCAATCATCCCGTTCATGTCATGTGCGGGCCGTCTGCCAATCTTTGTGCTGTTTGCAGGTGCGTTCTTCCCCGGAAGTCCCGCCACAGCCCTGCTTGGAATATACCTTCTGGGCATAGTCCTGGCCATTCTTTCGGCCCTCATTATTGGAAAATTCGTGAAGGACGACGACCTCCCGTTTGTGATGGAGTTGCCGCCGTACCGCATGCCCACCTGGAAGGCCACATGGCGCCATACCTGGGAAAAGGGTAAGCAGTATCTGGAGAAGATGGCTACCACCATCCTCATTTTCTCCATAGCAATATGGTTCCTTGGATACTTCCCGCGGCACAATGACCAGACTGCAGCCTACCAGCAGGAGCACTCCTACATAGGCATGGTTGGCAAGGCCATAGAGCCTGCCATGAAGCCGCTGGGCTTCAACTGGAAAATGGATGTGGGCCTGCTTGCCGGCGTTGGTGCCAAGGAACTGGTAATCAGCACGCTGGGCGTAATGTATGCCCAGGACGGAGAGGAATACGACGGCATGGGAGATGAAAACGACACCGCCCTTCAGGCCGCCCTCAAAGCCACGGTTCCCACTGCGGCGGCCCTGGCGTTCATGGTGTTTGTACTGCTGTACTTCCCGTGCATAGCCACCTTTGTGGCGCTTAAGAACGAGACCGGCTCCTGGCGCTGGGCCATACTCCTGTGCCTCTACACCATGCTGGTGGCCTGGCTGTGCGCCTTTGCCGCCTTCCGGCTTGGGCTGCTCATCTGGCCTGGCGTATAACTTCCTGATACATTGTCACTTACACATAGTCGGGTGCACCTGCAGGTGCACCCGACTGTCGTCAACTCGCTGATAGTCAGTTAATTGTTGGCCAGTGTGCAAGCGCATTGCGATATACGTGGTTTTTTAGTATATTTGCAAGACTATGTGTATTATGAAGTTTCGCCCGGCACTAAAACGTTCTGTGTTCTCCACATTGTCGGCATTGGCGCTGACGGGGCTGCTGTACTGGCTGCTCTCGATAGTGGCCGGCTGGCTTATGGAAAAGCTTGTGGGCCATCCATACGGCTATCTGGAAAATTATTACAATTACTACAATCATACCCCCAAGGAGGGTTCGCAGGGGGATCCTGACCCTGACATCGTAATAATTGACGCCCACGACAAAAGCCTTGGCTCACGGGAAGCCATGGCCGGCGTGCTTGAAACCCTCGCTGCCCTGAAACCCAAAGCCGTGGGTATGGATATCATCTACTCCAGCACCCACGAATCCGTGAAGGCCCAGGACGACGCCCTGGAGCAGGCCGTCCGGAATTATCCCGGCGTGCTGGTGCTCGCCTGCCGCAGCCACGGCCCGGACTCTCTTGAGCACTCATTCTTTACGCGGGATTCCAGCACAATATTCGGCACAGTCAACGCGCAGTCTTTCTTCGGCTTTGTGCCAAGGGACTCCTTTCGTGACGGCTGGGTGGACAAGATGGTTTACGTGATGGTCAAGATGGCAGGAGATAAAGCCCCAGAAAACCCCATCATCAATTACGAGAACACCTCCTTCAGGACAATCCACAAGCTGGAAGAGATTACCCCCGCCACAATAGACGGGAAATACGTGCTCATAGGTGACTGCCAGGACAACAAGGACGAGACCGACGTCCCCTTCAAGATTGAAGGCCGAAGCTCCCTTCCGGGAGTGGTTATAAACGCCTATCAGCTTTCCACTCTCATACACCCGGAAAAGCAGCTGAAACCCGCACCCGGATGGGTCTCCTGGATAATCTGCGCGGTGCTTCTTTTCATCTGCGGTATGGCGGCATCGGCCTGGTCGGACGCGGAGAACAATATGTTCGAGAAGGAGACCCTGGAGCGTAGCAGCAGGAGAAAAGTGCTTGGGAATGGCGCTCTCATCTGCGTAGAGCCCATCGTCGTGCTGGGTCTGGAATTATGCGCCATTCTGCTTCTGAACGGCTACATTCATTCCAGGCACACTATTATCAATGTGCTCCCCTTCATGCTGGGCCTGTTGATTTACGGAACCGCCGACAAACTTGTAAAACTCTGGATTAAGAAAACAACCATCGATAATGAAAAGACTCCTTCTGACGGCAGTATTCGTTAGCGTCATTGGATTCTCCGCCAGCGCCCAGCCCTACCAGCTGTATTCCTACAACGGGGACATACAGCTGAGGCACCGCACCGGACAGTCCCTGGCCCCCGTCCTGGACGTGGGGCTGGAGGCGTCGGACCTTGTGAGCGTCCCCGCCGGAGGGTCTGTTTCCATACTGGACCAGAGGAAGAAAAAGGTTTCATGCTATGGAGCCTGTGAGGATCTCAGCGTGAAGCAGATCATCTCCAATTCCAGGGCCAATTTCTTGGGCCGAATTTCCAGTATGATTAAAGGTGTGGCCGATGAAGACCGCGCCTACGTATCCCACAAGGGAGATGACCCTGTCCCGGAGTTCCTTTTCGCGATGGATCAGGCCTCTTACGCCCCCGCCTACAGGCTTTCACTTGAGGTAATTGACTATGACTCCGGCGCATCGGTCAACAGGGTCTCCACCGGCCAGAGGATATATTTCAGGGTGACAAACCATGAGGAAATGCCCCTTTGCATTGGCATTCTCTGGAAAGATTCCGTGGGGAACAGGACCGATTGCCTTGAGTCGGAGCCCCGCTATGTCATTATCCCTGCGGGAAGCACCGTAGACCTTAAAAATGACGTAATGGAAGGTGCGCCCCCGCTTGGGACGGACACAGTCTGTCTCTTTGCGTCGGAGGAGTTTTTCACCCTTGAGGCTTTGCCTTATGCCGATAAACCCGCCGCCTCAACCGGCGTGAAAATTGGCTTCACGGCCCGGAATATTGTAATCAGATGAAACGTCTCACCCTCATACTGCTTGTACTTCTGGCCGCCCTAGGAACAGGACGGGCGCAGGGCATTTCCGTGCAGTGCGAGGAATTTACCACCCGCCAGTACAGCAAGGATTTCATAGACGTTGGGTACACGGCAGGGGAACAGGTGACTATATCGGCCTATGTAAACGGCGTCCGTAAGCCCATCGGCGCATCCAAAGGCGTCAAGCCAGGCGTTAAGAAATTCCGCATCAGCGGCCTGCCGGAGAAAGAATATGAGGCCTGCGTCATCAAGCTGGACTTCAAGGACGCAGCGGGCAAGCTGGTCTACACCAGGGAGTTCACCCTACGTTACAAGGACCCCCGCAGTGACCTTCACCTCCTGAGCATAGGCGTATGCGGGAACCGGGAGCTCTCCTATCCCACGCTGGATTACCCCAGGACAGACGCCAAGACGGTGTATTCCTTCTTCAACATGTATGCATCGGCCTACTATACCTCAAAAGGCTTCAGGGTGCTATGCGATCCTGATGAAACCACCACCTCCAACATTTGCCTCAAGCTGGATCAGATGGCAAATGACGTGCGTGAGGGGGATGTTTTCATGCTCTATCTGTCAGGCCACGGGGAGGAAAAGGGTGGGACTTATTATTTCATCACCTCCGACACCAGGAAATCGGCCCTTGGAAATACCGCCCTTTCCGGGCCCTTACTGCTGGGATACCTTCACCGTATGGTTGCAAAGAAAGCGCGGGTTTTTGTGTTTGTGGATACCTGCCATGCCCAGGCGCTGTATGAGGGAAACCCTTCGCTTGACGGAATTGTGTTCTTCGCCTCCTGCGGGAGCGGGGAAGTGTCCAGGGACAGCGTCTATGCCCAGGCCCTTGTCCAGGCGCTCAGCGGCAAGGACGGCAATTCCCAGATTGGAAATGGCTACGTGACCGTGGGCTCGCTGCAGGATTTCCTCTATGCGGCGGTGCGCAGGGCAACCGGATTCTCCCAGAATCCCGCATGCTCCCATCCCGGCGTGGATGAAAGCTTTGTTATATTCAAGGCCCCGTCGGCACCCCAGGAGTTTGAGGTGACATCCCCGGCATACCCTTCGGCCCCGGCCAAGGCTGCTCCGGTTACGTCCGCAAATGCCACGGAAGCATACAAGAAGGCCATGCAGCTGCGCCAGGCAGGTAAACACACGGAGGCCTTTCCGTATATGCTCAGCGCCGCCAAGGGAGGCTGCAAGGATGCTTATTTCCCTTTGGCCGATATGTACCACCGCGGCCAGGGCGTCACGAAGGACCGCAATGAGGCGGAATCCTGGTACAAGAAGGCCGCCGAAAACGGCAACACGGAGGCCGTAAAGATATTACGCTCACATTTTTAATCTATGAAAAGAATAATTGCATCTTTTGCCGCCGCAGTGGCAATCTGTATCGGATGTTTTGCCCAGACCAAAATCACATTTGACAATCCGGACATCAAGTTTACCTTCAAACGCTGCGTGGTATCCGGAAAAATCGCGTACGTGGATTTCCTCATCCTCAATGAAACAGGCGCCGCCGTGGACGGCCTTTTCAGGAGGGATAACGAGGAAGGATATGGCTACACAGACTATTTCACCGCCGTTTATGATGACGAAGGAATGGTCTACCGCTGGGATTTCGGGAATGTCCCCAGAATAGCGGGGGCGGAGATTGGCGGGTATTCCCTTGGCGGGTCAAGCCTCACCAATTTCAAGCTGCCGGTGGGCGTTCCGGTGAGGATGAGGCTTACAATTATCGGCCTTGACGAATATGCCACGGAACTCACTCTTGTTAAGGTGGCGTTCCGCAATATGAAATCCGTGCATCCATACGGGATTGCCGTAATGGATGCGCATCATCTTCCCATAACAAGAGATTAGCTTCACTATGAAAAGGTATATTATTCTATTCCTGATGGCAGCAATAGTATTTGACGCCTGCGCTCCCAAACAGGTGGTGACGCGCAAAGACAACACTGTGGATACATATTTCGGCACGGAGGTTCCGGATCCCTATCGCTGGCTGGAGGATGACGCCTCTGAAGAAACCGCCGCATGGGTGAAGGCCCAGAACAAGGTGACGGACTATTACCTCAAGCGCCTGCCGGGGCGTGAGAAGCTCCTGAAACGTCTCAAGGAGGTTTCCAATTATGAGAAAGTGGGTGTCCCAACCCGTGCTAAAAACGGCAAGTGGTATATCTACAAAAATAACGGCCTCCAGAACCAGGCTGTCCTGTATGAGATGGATTCTCCGGAGGCGGAACCTGTGGTTTTCCTGGATCCCAATACCCTGAGCGAAGACGGCACCGTGGCCCTGAAGGGCGCCTTTTTCTCCAATAACGGCAAATACATGGCCTACACCATTTCCCGCAGCGGAAGTGACTGGGAGGAGATTTTCGTGATGGACGTAGAATCCCGCACGCTCCTTGAGGACCACATTGAGTGGGCCAAGTTCACTGAGGCGGCATGGCGCGGAGACGGCTTCTACTACAGCGCCTACGATAAACCCGGTGAGGACCACGCCTACAGCGGCAAGAACGAAGGCCACAAGATTTATTTCCACAAAATCGGCACGCCCCAAAGTGAGGACGTCCTCTTCTTTGAGAATCCGGCAGAGCCCCTCCGCTTCTACGTGTTCTCCGTGAATGAGGCGGAGACAATGGGCTTCCTCTATGAGGACGGGGCCGATATCGGCAACAATCTCTACGTTATGGACCTCCGGAAGGAAGGCGCTCCCTTTGTCCAGATTACCCGTGATATGAAGAATACCTGCGTGCCCGCAGAGACAGACGGAGAGCTGATATACCTCTTCACCAACGTGGATGCCCCCCTGAACAAGCTGGTTGTTACCACGGTGGATAATCCGCGCGTGTGGAAAGACGTGATTCCGGAAGGCGCAAGCGTCCTTAACGGCGTCTCCTTCATTACAGACGATTTCATCATTGCAAACTACTCTGAGGACGCTTCCACGCACGCATACCTCTATGACCGCAGGGATGGCCGAAGGGTGGAGGAGCTCCATCTTCCCGGCGTTGGCAGCGCTGGCTTCAACTCCCGTATCCATGAGCCCTGGTGCTACTACTCATATTCCAGTTTCACAACGCCCGGAACCATCTATTCCTGGAATATAGAAACCGGCGCCAGTGAGGTTTACAAGCAGCCTAAGACTGCCTTTGACCTCTCCGGCTTTGAGTCGGTCCAGGTGTTCTTCCCCTCAAAGGACGGCACCCGCATCCCCATGTTCCTTACCTACAGGAAGGGTATAAAGCTGGACGGCTCCAACCCTGTTTATCTCTACGGTTACGGCGGATTCGATATTTCCCTGCCGCCTTCATTCAGCGCAATGCGCGTCCCTTATCTGGAGGCCGGCGGCATCTACGCCCAGGTGAACCTCCGCGGCGGCGGTGAGTACGGAGAGGCCTGGCACCTTGCCGGAACCAAGATGAACAAGCAGAACGTGTTTGACGACTTCATCGCCGCGGCCGAATGGCTTATTGCCGAAGGCTACACGTCATCTGAAAAGCTTGCTATCGTGGGTGGCTCCAACGGCGGCCTCCTTGTTGGCGCCTGCATGACTCAGAGACCGGACCTCTATGCCGTGGCCGTTCCTGAGGTGGGCGTGATGGACATGCTCCGTTACCACAAGTTTACAATCGGCTGGAACTGGGCCCCGGATTATGGCACATCAGAAGACTCTGAGGAAATGTTCCGCTATCTGCTGGGTTATTCCCCGCTCCATAACCTGAAGCCCGGCACGGCATATCCCGCAACGCTGGTAACTACGGCAGACCACGATGACCGCGTGGT
>JAFZML010000160.1 GCA_017553255.1 Bacteroidales bacterium
ATTGCCCAGAACCTTGAGAACATTGCCTCCGATGATCTTTACAAGGCATGCTTCGGCATAATGGACCAAACCACCCTTTCCTCAGACGACACCCCCGCTTCCGTAAAGAAGATGGTTGAAAAGGTGAACGGCATTCCCACCGCTTTCCCCGGCTGGCCCCTTCCCGCATCCGTATGCGTTTATCCTAACCTTGGACACGTTGTAGCGGAAACCCGCAAGGATCCCGCCCTTCACGTAACCACCGTTGCCGGTTGCTTCCCCACATCCCAGAGCTGGATTGAGGTAAAACTCCAGGAAATTGAACTGGCCGTACGCGGCGGCGCCGATGAAATTGATATTGTCCTGGCACTCAACAGTTTCCTGGCAGGGGACTATGAAACAGCAGGCGCAGAAATCAAGGCCTCCAGAGAGTGCATAGACCGCGTTGCAAAGGAGCTCGGCCGCCCCGTTGTGCTCAAGGTTATCCTTGAAACCGGCCTCCTTTCTACGCCTGAACTTATTGCCGATGCCTCCTTCCTTGCCATGGAAAACGGCGCAGACTTCATCAAGACTTCCACCGGAAAGGTGAAGGTTAATGCCACCCCCGTTGCCGCCTGGGTAATGTGCGAGTGCATCAAGAAGTACTATGAGCGCACCGGCGTGAAGGTGGGCTTCAAGGCTGCTGGCGGCATTGCATCGGCCCTGGACGCCGTTTGCTACTGGACCATTGGCAAAACCATCCTTGGAGACTCCTGGATGAACAAGGACCTGTACCGCTTTGGCGTGTCCTCCCTTGCCAACAAGCTCCTCAGCGCCGTCTCCGGCACCACCGTCAACTACTTCTAGGCCTGCCCCCTTAGAGGTTCCGCCTCGCGCATATATTGTAATGCCGATGCGGAGGAGCTTAGTTTAGTGCGCCTGATGTGCATGGATTTATGCACGTTGGGCGCATTTTGGGCGTTTTTTGCTCCTACTATGCATGGATTTATGCACGTTAGGAGCAGAGGAGCGTTATGTCTGGCTTCCCTATGATGCCGCCATGCAGTGAGTTATGGCTACGCAAAAAGGATGGCCACTTCAAGCCATCCTTTTTCATGAGTGCGCGAAATCAGAGTCGAACTGACACGTCCTTTCGGACACTACCTCCTGAGAGTAGCGCGTCTACCAATTCCGCCATCCGCGCAATTTTTTTGGGACTGCAAATATAGGAACTTTTTTTGGAACTCCAAACAAATACTTCCTAAATTTCCACACTGAAGGCTCTCTCCAGGGACCAGTCGCCTATCCGGAAGCGTATATGCGTTACGGAAAGCGAAATATGGAGCGTAATGTCTTCAAGGTCAGTATCGGCCCAGTCATAGCCGGCTTCACGGATGTAGGTGCCAAGGGCGAAGGTTCTCACAACGCGGTCCTCCATCACAATGTCCAGAAGAAGGAGGTCGGCTGGCGCCTGGCGCGGAAGAGAGCACTGTCCGGAGACAGCGCTGCAGCTGAAATCTCCGGCGGCGGGCCTCCCGTCAGGGCCAATCCCGTCCACCACGCCCCTCACGCTTACGCCAATGGGCTCTCCGTCTCCCGGCGGGCCGTCCAGAACCAGCGTCAGGAGGCAGTAATTCTTATGAAGCCCGGCATTCACCTTCAGGGCCTCTCCACGGGCCGATATTTCCCCATAATAGTAGTACACCGGAGGGCTCTCGGAGCCATACGGAATCCTTACTCCACCGTCAAGATGCGCTCCTGAAACGGCCATTATCCGGACCCGGGACCGGGGTACGGGGCAGTAGACAACGGTATCCCGCGGTACTGAGCCAAAGTGCAAAACCTCCCCCTCAATATCCTCTACGCGGTATTCCATTGGCCCCGGGCCGGACAGATGGACGGCAAGCTCACAGGGACAAGCCGAGCGGTCTTCTTTGATGATGCAGGATGTGACCAGAAAGGTTCCAAGAAGCGCCCGGCGGAGCCCCCTACTTGCCATATCGGCCAAATGTTTTCACAATCTCATCCTCAAGCCCCGGCGCAATCTTGATGAGCTCCTCCTTGAGGCTCCCTACATCAACCGCATTGCTGCTCAGCGCGCGGTAAATCTCCCCTCTTGTCATTCCGCGCTCATACAGATACGTAAGGATGTCAGGCTTGAACCAGAAACTGTCCCCATAAGTGGCCATAGCCCCCTTGTAGCGGTCTTTCACCAGGGACGCCTGCATGAAATACCCCCACATTTCACCAACCTCGCAGTAGCCTGAGCCCTCGGCCGCTCCCGTTCCGTAAAACTGACCTCCGCCGGTCACAAATGACTGGATTATATACTGGATATATGGCGACCAAAACGCTGTTCCAACCCTGGCAAAATGGCTGGAATGGGCCAGTTCATGGCTTACGGCGCTGAATATTGCGGGATAGTTTTCCTGCCCGGACGTGCCTATAGTTATGTCCGGAAGGAATATCTGGATAAGCCCCAGCCACACGCCAAGATACCTTTTCAGGAGGTCGTTGTCCAGGAAGGCCCCGTGGTGCAGCATACAGGCGCTGGATGCGCTGAGGCCGGGGAAAATCCATATCCTGAGGTCTCCGGGCGGAGGCGCAATCTCAAGGTCGGTCTCCGTGCAGCGGGAATAGTAGTCGTAGGCGGCGTTATTCACGGCGCAGCGGCGGAATAGGGCATCGTCACCGCCCGCGTTCACCTCCACGTCTATTCCCTGCGGCCCGCCAACTCCCAAAGTGCTCACAGAGGCGGGCACAATTATGAAATTAAAGCCTATTGAAAAGCCCTTCTCATTCTTGAACACAAGCCTGTAACGGGGCTTCCCGGAAAAGCTCTTGGGCATGGTGTAATAGCCGTCCCTGGAGGTGAAGCAGGTGGCTATTTTCACAAAGATATTTGCCACAACCTCTACCCCGGAAACGCCTATGGGCTTGCCTCCGCTGAACTCCGGGTCAACGATTGTTATGCGCCCTGAGGGTACGTATGCGGCTTTTGTGGGCGGGCACCACAGGTCCTCATTGCCGGTGAGCTTGAATGCCTCCTCCTCTACAGCCAGCCAGTCAATGTCAAGGGCCTTGGTGGCGTCGTTCTCGGCCAGATAACACTCGTCAAGCACCTCATACCTAATCCCTTCCGGGAACTTGAAATCATGCGACACAACGGAATACTGCCAGGTTATGGCGTCATCCCCAACCTCCGGGTCCTGATAGTAATCCCCCTCCCGGAGAATGCGGTAGTCCATAGGGTGGTCCATAAGGTACAGGCCCCTCTCCCGGAGGGCGTCCATCTGAGCGTCATCCTTCGGCAAAAAACGTACGTAAAGATCTGTGGCCGAAAGGCTTACGCGCCCCGCCTTGGTGGGATACGCCTTGGTGAGGGCCGCTTCCATATTGGCCACGGTGTAAGGGTCGTCCAGCTTTTCCCCAAGCTGGATCATGTCATGGTAGATCTCTCCTTCCGGTTTTCTTGAACTCCCTTCCTCCGGAAGTCCGCTTCTGGTGCAGGAGAGCAGCGCCAGAGCGGGAACGAGCAGCAGTAAAAACTTTTTCATACGCATTTGTTTTGCGCAAAGGTGCGTAAAGTTATCCGTGTCACAATAAAGGAAACGTTTAATTTAAAAATCGGCCTTCAGCATATCTGTGAGGCCGATTTTTCAAAGAGGTGAAACGGATAAATGCGTCATTTTTCCAGTTTTCTGCGGTGCCGTGATAAAAAATGTGCCCCAGAGGCGTCTCCAGGGCACATGAAAAAATTATCCGTTTCCATCGGAATTTGCACAACTCACTGCATGGCGGCAATGACGGAGAGGTTTACGTCCCTCAGGGCAGCAAGATTCATCTTCACAATCTCACGGTCATAGGTCATAAGGCCGTTAACCTCACCTTCCACGTCAGTGGTCTGGGTGTATACGCCGGCGGCGCAGCCCTTGGAGATGAGCTCCTTCAGCATCTCAGCATACTCAGAGTACTGTTTAAGGACATCCTCCGGGGTTTCGTAGCGGATGTAGCCCCAGTTGCCGTCCTGGTTCCAGAGGTGGCCCTTTACGGGAAGGCCTATTCCCCCGTATTCTCCCATCACATTCACCTGGTCCGGGACCATCATAGAGAACTCCGGATTAGGATAATGGTGATAGTCATAGATGTCTCCGCACCCCTTCACGTAGTTGCCGCCGGAAGCCTGGTTCACAAGCCTGGTGGGATCCTGCTCTTTTGTAAATGCTACGGCCTTTTCAGTTTCAAACTGGGCCCAGGCCTCGTTGAAGGGGACCCAGACAACAATTGAAGGGTGATTCTTTAGCTGCGCTATTATTTCTCCCCATTCCTTGTAATAGGTGTCACGAACCTCCTGGGGGGCATCCCAGAACGTCCCGTCATAGCCAATGGTATCCCAGTGGACATAGCGGTTATCCGTAATGCTGGGCATATCCTGCCACACAATGATTCCAAGGACGTCACACCAGTAATACCATCTTTCAGGCTCCACCTTGATATGCTTCCTTATCATATTGAAGCCCATTTCCTTTGTTTTCTCTATGTCAAAGCGGAGGGCTTCATCCGTGGGGGCGGTGTAAAGACCGTCCGGCCACCATCCCTGGTCAAGGGGGCCGAAGTGGAATAGCGGCTTGCCGTTGAGGGCCATCCTTAGGTGGCCTTCGGCATCCCGGCACTTGGATATTTCCCTGAGGGCCACGTATCCCTTCACGGAGTCAACCACCTTGCCGCCTTCCTTGAGGGTAATTACAAGGTCATAGAGACGGGGATTGTCCGGAGTCCAGAGTTCCGGGGCGGGGATGGTGAGTACAGCGGGCTCTCCGGGTTTTGTGGTGGCAGTGGCATCATCGGCCTTAATCTCAACTTCATCACCGGCGCTGGCCGATACCGTTACCGTAACTGTTCCGGCCGAAATGTCTGAAGTATAGGTGTAACCGGTGATATTGGTCTTGGGAACGTTCTCCACCCACACCGTCTGCCAGATTCCGCTGAGGGCCGTATACCAGATTCCGGAGGGTTTCAGGACCTGTTTCCCGCGGGGATGACGGTCATCGTCGCTGCCGTCAAGGACGAGGAGCCTGAGGGTCTGCTTCCCGCAAGGCTTGAGGTACGGGGTAATATCCAGGGTAAATGCCGTGTAGCCGCCGGAGTGGCTGCCCGCAAGCTGCCCGTTCACCCAAATTTCGGCCTCGTTATCAACGGCGCCAAAATGAAGAAGAGTCTTCTCTCCTTTCTTCCATTTGAAGGAAGTCTCATACCACAGGGCATCCTCCGGAGTTACTTTCCGTCCAACGCCAGAAAGGGCCGATTCTGGAGCAAACGGTACAAGAATCTTGCCCTGGAACTGCTCTGGGGCCGGGTCCTTGGCCGGGACTATGGCATAATCCCAAAGGCCGTTGAGGCTTTTCCAATTTCCTTCCCTAACCATTGAAGGACGGGGATATTCCGGAAGCGGGCTGGAAGGATTAACTTCCTGAGCCCATCGGGTCATGATTCTGCCCTCCACGGGTTTCCAAGATGTACTGTTGCATGATACTGCGGCCAGGAGTACCGTAAGAAGAAGTGTTCTTTTCATATTGGTTATGTCTTACTGCAAAGATAAGCATTATTTGCCGTTTTCTGGAGCCTGACTGACCAACCTTGCCAAAACTCCTCGTGAAAGAGCCACCACGCAGGCGGACAGGGCATCACTTTGACAAGGCCCCCGCCTTTTCAATTGCAAATCAATTGAAAATAATGTATCTTTGCGCGGTTTTTTAGAAGATAGTATGCAAGACATCAGAAACATAGCCATTATCGCTCACGTAGACCACGGCAAGACAACCCTGGTGGATAGAATGATTTATCAGGCAAATCTTGTCCGCAGGCCGGAGGATCTTGGCAACCTTATCCTGGATAATAATGACCTTGAAAGGGAGCGCGGCATCACCATCCTTGCAAAGAATGTGTCCGTGATCTATAAAGGCGTTAAAATCAACATCATAGACACTCCCGGCCACAGTGACTTCGGCGGGGAAGTGGAGCGCGTGCTGAATATGGCCGACGGCGTTCTGCTGCTTGTAGACGCCTTCGAAGGCTGTATGCCCCAAACCCGCTTTGTCCTTAACAAGGCTATTGAGATGGGTAAGAAGCCAATCGTGGTTATCAACAAGGTGGATAAGCCCAACTGCCGCCCGGACGAGGTCCAGGAAGAGGTTTTCGAGCTCATGTTCAACCTTGGCGCAAATGAGGACCAGCTGGATTTCAAGACCATCTATGGATCGGCCAAGCAGGGCTGGATGTCCACGGACTGGAAAAAGCCCACCGGAGACATCACCGCCCTTCTTGACACCATCCTTGAGGAAATCCCCGCCCCGGCAGTGTTGGATGGTACGCCCCAGATGCTTGTTTCATCCCTTGAGTACAGCCCTTATGTGGGCCGAATAGCCGTTGGACGCATCACCCGCGGCAGCCTCAAAACCGGCATGCCTGTGAGCCTTTGCAAGCGCTATGACATAGTGGAGAAGTCCAAGATCAAGCAGCTTATGGTGTTCGAAGGCCTTGGAAAGGCCAATGTGGATGAGGTCCAGTGCGGAGACATCTGCGCCGTCGTGGGCATTGAAGGCTTTGAAATTGGTGATACAATTGCGGATTTTGAGACCCCTGAGGCCCTCCCGCCCATCGCCGTGGATGAGCCCACAATGAGCATGCTCTTCATGATTAACAACAGCCCCTTCTTCGGCAAGGATGGAAAATTCGTCACATCCCGCCACATCAAGGAGCGTCTGGAAAAAGAGCTTGAAAAGAACCTTGCCCTGAGGGTAAAGCCCGGCATTAATGCCGATAGTTTTGTGGTCTACGGCAGGGGAGTCCTTCATCTTTCCGTCCTTATTGAGACAATGCGCCGTGAGGGTTTTGAGCTCCAGGTCGGCCAGCCCAAGGTTCTGGATAAAACCATCAACGGACAGCGCTGTGAGCCCATTGAGGAGCTCTCAATTGAGGTTCCGGAACAGTTTGTGGGTGCCGCAATTGAGCTTTCTACCCGCCGTAAAGGCGCCCTTGTAAGGATGGAGCCCCGCGGAGACCGTACTCTCCTGGAGTTTGAGATTCCCACCCGCGGCCTCATGGGCCTCAGGTCAAACCTTCTCACCGCAACTCAGGGAGAGGCCGTTGTGGCCCACCGCTTCAAGGATTACCAGCCTTACAAAGGAGACATCGAGATGCGTTCAAACGGCTCCCTGGTGTCCCTGGAAACGGGTGAGGCAATTGCGTATTCCATGAACAAGCTCCTTGACAGGGGCCGCTTCTTCGTGGAACCCGGAGAGGAAATCTATGGCGGCCAGGTGGTTGGAGAGCACACCCGTGAGAGAGACCTCAACATCAATATCTGCAAAACCAAGAAGCTCACCAACGTGCGTGCTTCCGGCTCAGATGAGAAGGTTGTTCTCCCTCCCGCAGTGAAGTTCTCACTTGAAGAAGCATTGGAATATATACAGGAGGATGAACTTGTGGAAATCACTCCTAACCATATGAGAATGCGCAAGATTCAGCTGGATCCGCTGGACAGAAAGAGAAATTCTGTCAGTGAGGATTGATAATTGGAAAATTATTGCTATCTTTGCACCCCTTAATCAGTTTTTGAGGTAATGTGTAAAATCATAATACCCCTTAACGGATGGGCTGCCGGGCAGCGGAAATTCCGCTTTACGGCAGGTTCAGAGTTCTTTCAAATGTTTGGCAATCAGGAAATCCTGGACGCAAACGTAAGCGTGGAAGTGAGAGTGGTAAAGGAGGGTTCGCAAAAAGTGGAGGCGGATCTCCACCTCAGCGGAAGTGTTACTGTCCAGTGTGACCGCTGCCTGGAATCCCTTGTGATTCCAATAGAGGAGGCTCCTGAAGAAGCTTTCAAACCGGGAACGGTGGAAGTGGACTGGGACCTCAGCCAGGAAGTGTATGATTACATTTGCCTGGCAATGCCCCTGCAAAGGGTGCATCCTCAGGGGCAGTGCAACCCGGACACCGTCCGGTTCCTGGGCCAAGGTGAGCGTAAGAACGAGGAGGCTGGCAATGAGAACAGCCCGTTTGCCGCTCTGAAAGGACTTTTTGAAGAAAAATAAACAATTAAAATTATAAACAATGGCACATCCTAAACACAAAATCTCAAAGCAGAGAAGAGACAAGCGTCGTACCCACGACTTTGCTCCCGTTCCCACTCTGAGCGTTTGCCCCAACTGCGGAGCCACAGTGATGTATCACCGTGTCTGCCCCGAGTGCGGTTACTACCGCGGTCGTCAGATCATCGAAAAGAGCGCAGAATAAGCCGCTCTTTTTTTGGGTTTCACCCCGGCCCGGTAGTTCAACGGATAGAACGGAAGTTTCCTAAACTTTAAATAGAGGTTCGATTCCCCTCCGGGCTACAAAGAAAGGATTGGCAGACGCCAATCCTTTCTTTGTAGCCCAAATCTTCGATAATAATTGAAGGGGCTACGCCCCCTCAAACACCCCCTTGTCGGCCTTCGGCCTCCGATTCTTTGATTCATCAGCAGTATTATCGTTTAATACCCGGAGGGGAATCTGCAACCCCTTCCCTCGGGGGAGGGCTCCGCCGCAACCTTGTGTTCCGTAAATGATATTTTTTCAGTATCTTCGCACTATGAAGAGTAATTTATCCATATTCATCATTATCCTGTTTGTCTCAGTGTTGCTTGTCGCCTATTTCGGCCGCAAGATGAGGCCGGAGGATGTGACGCGGCTGCAGGAGGAGGCCGAGGCAGGGAACCTCAAGTCCATGGAAGTGCTTATGTGCCATGGAGACGGCGTGGCGCCGGATGAACTCCTTTTGCATTACACGGACGTACTGGCGGCTGCCGGTAATTACAAGGCGCTGACTTACAAGTATATGCGGGAGAGCCAAGCCAATGCAGGCTGGGAAATCATGCGGGGCAAGGAGGAAACGGCCCGGTATATCAAATGGATGAAAAATGGGGCCGAAAAAGGAAATCCTGACTGCATGTATCAACTGGCGGGGGAGTATAAGCGAAAGCAGATAGCCACTCCCAACTGTACATTCGTGGATAATCCGTACTACAATGCCGACCTTGCCTGGAAATGGACGCAGCAGGCG
>JAFZML010000161.1 GCA_017553255.1 Bacteroidales bacterium
ATCTGGGCCCAGAACATCACAGACCAGGAGAAGGCCCGCCTTACCAATATGGATCCTCACTCACTGGCCCAGAACCGCGTGAACGTGAGCGTACGTAACTTCCAGACCTTCTTTGACGCATTTGACATTGTGGAAGGAGATCCCATGTTCCGTCCTGAAGAGGAGCGCGTACACATTTGGTAGCGGAAAGCTTCATATCAAGAAAAATCAAGTTTAAAGGAAACATCGCGGCCGTAGCTACGGCCGTGAGTTTCTTTGTCATAATTGTTGCCGTGGCGGTGAGTTCAGGCTTCCGCCACAGCATCAGGGACGGAGTGGCCGCCATGACCGGAGACATAAAGATAACCCCTTATGTCTCCGGCGGCCAGGATCCCGTTCCAATGCCCCGTCACCTTCCCTCGGAGGATAAAATCCTAGCCATACCCGGTGTTTCCGGGATTGTTCCCGTTGTCACCCGCGCCGGAATTGTGAAAAGCGGGGAAATTGTGCATGGGGTCATAGTGAAGGGGATCCCCGATCAGGTCGGGGATGACGGTTCCGTCATGGCCGGCCCCGACCGGCCATCTCTCGCCGTCTCCATCCCCCACCGCCTGCAGGAAATCACCGGGCTGGGGCCGGGAGAGGACCTTACAACATACTTTGTAGGGGAAAAGGTCCGTGCCCGCAAGTTCCACATCACGGACGTTCACAGGGACATAATTGAGACCGACGACAACCTCCTTGTGTACGCCGGCCTTGAAGACATGCAGCGCCTCAACGGTTGGGATTCCACAATGGTCTCCCAGCTTGAGGTAAGGGTGAAAAATGCATCTCCAAATGCCCTTAAAGACATTGAGGCCCGCATAGGATTTATCCTTGCAACCAGCCCGGATGAGGATGAGAACGGGCTGTACGTGGTTTCATCGGCCCGGAGTTATCCGCAAATATTTGACTGGCTGGGGCTTCTGGACATGAACGTTGTCATTATCCTTATCCTCATGACGCTGGTGGCCGGTTTCAACATGATAAGCGGCCTGCTGGTGATGCTCCTGAGGAACATTCCGCTTATCGGCACCCTTAAAGCAATGGGAATGCAGGACGGGGCTATAGGCCGATTATTTGTCAGGATGGGCTCTGAGGCCGTTCTGAAGGGGATGCTTGTTGGAAATCTCCTTGCGTTTCTATTCTGCCTTATCCAGGGCACCACGCATCTTATCAAGCTTGATCCGGCCAATTATTTTGTGTCCTGGGTGCCGGTCCATCTCCCCTTCTGGGGCATTCTGGGGGCCGATATCGCCGCGTTTGCGGGCATAGTGCTGCTCATGTGGCTCCCTGCCCTGAGCATTTCAAAGATAGATCCGGCTCAGACTGTGAGGGCAGACTAATACCTCCTGTAATAATCCGAATAAGTGTCCAGGACCTTCTCCACATAAGAGATGGTGTGGTGGCCTTTTGGAAGCTGAGTTGCTGCTACGGTATCCCATCGGCTGGCATCTTCTCCGGCTTCCTGCGTCTTTTTTATGAGGCGCCAAACCTTCCCTTCTCCAAAGTTATAAGCCGCAAGGGCAAATTTCAGTGATTCTGTGGGATTTGCCGCAACGGCGGAATACATTTTCTGGAGACGCTTCAGATAGCGTGATCCAACCCTGAGGTTGTTTTCCGGGACAAGGAGATACTCCTCAGAATAGCGTGAGCTGAGGATTTGCATAAGACCCACAGCGCCGCGGGCCGACTGGGCTTCGTTGTGGAAGCGGGACTCATGGTATACCACGGCTGCAATGAGCCTCCAGTCCATGGAGAGGCTGTCGGCGGTTGCCTTGATAACTTTGTCGTATGCGCTGAGTGGTTCTCCGGAGCGTTCTTCGGCCATTATCTCCTCCGGGCTTTCAGCGGCCGGCACCCTGCCTTTTGGCGGGATGAGAAGAAGTAGCAGCGTAAGGGCTGCCGCGTATGCCAGGGCACGTTTTTTCATAGTTTACATGCCGCCCTTGAGCATGCCGCCAAGGCCTCCGCTCAGGCCGCCTCCAAGGCCGCTGCCACCGCCCATTCCGGATCCGGCCCTTTCAGAGAGGGTCTTGACCTTCTCAAGAGGCGGGTAGAACGGCCACGAAATGCCGAACTTGAACACTGCCGGAGGTTGGATATAGTGATGGGCTGTAAAGTACTCGTGTTTGTCCAGCGGCCAGCCCTTACCCATATTCTCAAACTTGAAGAATATGCAGGCTTTCTTCCACTGGATATTGATGAAGGGATCGAAGATGGGGGCGTTGCCGTAAAGCTCCTCCTTCTGGTTCATGAAAACGCCGGCGACCGGGTTATATGACGGGGCGTACCACAGCGTGTTGTACCTTAGGTTCACGCCTACCTGCAGTTTCATAACCTTTGGATCAACTATGTTAAACTGGAGGTACCACCTGAGGTTCAGGGCCAGGGTGGGAAGCGGAAGAACATCCTGATTGGAGGAGAGTTGCAGGAGGGCCTGGTTGTCCAGATGCACGGGCCCCAGCTTGAAATTCTTGGTAAGGGCCGCCGTGAAAACGCTCATGGGGACGGTGTTCTGCCGCACTATTCCAAGGGTGTCGTAGTAGATGTTATTTGCCAGGAGGGCATATCCGGCCTCGGCCTGCAGGTCCCATCTGGGAACACTGAACAGCGCATGAATCTTGGTTGCGGACACCTTCTGGAAATTGTTATCCCAGATATAGTGGTTTGAGTAGAAGTGCTGCTGATAGAAATCCGGAGCCTTCAGGGAGGTTTCCACTGAGGCTTCCAGGCTCATAGGGCTGGAAGGGTGGCGCCTGAACGGGTATACGCTCAGTTTCAGGCGGCCTCCCAGGCTGAAGTCATTAGCCTCCACACCGGTGAAATGATACCGCCCGGTGGCGTCCCATTCCATGTACTTGCTCAATCGGCCTTCTGCGCCCGCATACACGTACATTGTGTTCCAGACAGTGTTTGCCGGCTTTATTAGCGAGTATCCGGGCTGCCGCAAATAGAATGTCTGGAGCCTGTCTCCAAGGCCGCCCTCTATCTTTGACACAATGGCGTCCTCCTTCCACGGCTGCAGGCGGAAGATTATGCGGTTGTCAAGACGCATCGTGCGCATTGAGTCCGTGCTCTTGGAAGGGTTGATATAGAAGACATCGTTGTAGAAGTCCGACAGCGCCGAGGAAGTGTTGTCCACGTACTTTTTGCTGTAGGTGGTCCATTCCGTTCCCGTGCCGATGAACGCCGTGGTGGTATTTGTATTAAGGGTGTCTGATGGCACCCAGGTGGAGTCTCCCCTGTGCCTGAGCTTCTCTATGAATTCAAAGGGGATGCGGTAGTTCTGGTCAAAGAATACCGTTGTTTTCTTGTAGCGATTTGTGGCCGATGGAAGGTTTACCTCCGCCTCCCTCACCTGCACGGACGTATCCCTGATCCAGAAGTTGTCCACAACACCGCCGCTTTCCTGGCGGGTGATGCTGTTGGAGATGAATCCGGCGTGGGCAAGCCACTTCTTGCCCAGCCAGTTGGCGGTTACAAAGTATGTGCGGTTGTCAGTTTCCTCGTTCTTGAGGTTACCGGCGCCGCCATAACGTTTCATCTCCAGGGAGAGGTTGAGCTGCGGGAGAATATTCTGGGTTGTGAATATGCGGAAGGCGTCCTGGGCCTGCGTGCCGCTGGAGAACAGGGAGCCGTAGTATTCCCACTCCGTATAAGGAGTTTTGGTGTTGAAGAAGCGGATGTTATCGGCGGAATAAGTCCAGGTTTCCATGGGCTCATAGAAGCTGGGAGTGAGTTCCCTGCCCCTTCTGAAGAAGTTGTAATGCTGGACGGCGGAGCCCATGAAGCCCTGCCAGGAGGCGCCGACGTCTTCCCTCATGAAGGGATAGTCGTAGAAACGATAGTTGGCGGTGGTATCCCATTCCTTGTACTCCAACTTGTTGTACATGCGGTCACGCTTCCAGGAAATGAGGCGCTTGTAGTACAGGCTGTCCGGGAGGAATGCGGTCTCAAGCACGCGCGGTGTGCTTTGGCGGATGCTGTCCTTCACGCGTTTGATGCTGTCCTTGTGCTTCAGGATGGAGTCCTGACGGTGAAGGAGGATGGGGAGCTTCTGCTCATAGTCATAGCGCTTTCGCTCTGCCTTGGTGAGGCCGGCGTACCAGCGCTCGAACTTCTCCTTTGCGGTTCTGGTGGAATCATCCAGATAGAGTGAGTCTATGCGGGGCCAAAGGAGGGAGTCTCCTTCGGCCTTAAGGGAATCTATCACAAGACGGTGGGTGAAGCTGTCCTTGACGGCAACATACCACTCATAGAGGAAAGGGTCCGTTATCTTGAGGCTGTCCGGGACCTTCATGGTGTCACGGGCGAAGATCTTTGGCATTGTGTCCTCCTGGGGCACTGCAAAAAGGTCAAAGTCTTCATCTGCGGAAAGGCTGTCCAGGGGGCTCCTTGCCGACGAATCCAGCTGAAGGAGGACCTTGTAGAGGGAGTCCATCCTGGCCGAGTCTGCTTTTGACTTAATGCTGCGGGCCGATGCCTTCAGGGAGTCAAGGAGCGCCTGGATGCTGTCCCTTTGGGCATGGAGGGTGCCTGTTTGGGCACTGAGGCTGTCTGTAGCGGCCAGTGCAGTATCGGCCCGCATTGCTGTGGCGGTATCTGCATGGGTGCTGCCTGTGGAATCCGCCTTTATGTCCAGGGTGTCCTTCACGGGCTGCGGGAACCACTTGTGCAGGCGTGCGGCACGTTCGGCCTCCACGCCCACGGTCTGAGCCAGGACCAGCCCGGCCACAGCAATTGGCAGAAGTATGTTCCCTATCTTAGACATAGCCTACAAATATAACGCATTTTCCGCACTTTTCCCAACTCCGGGCCTACGTACCTCCGCACGCCGTACGCTCCCGGGCACTCGCGCCTTCCCCATGCTCCAATTTACGTGCCCCTTTGCGCCATCCCTTGATAGTTCTCCCCTTGCCACCCTAATAGTTCTCCCCCTGTGGTGGAGCCCAACTCCTTGATTATTAATGCGTTACGGGATCTTCTACCAGAAAAAGTTCTAGTAGAAACCTCTATAAGTAACTGTAAATCAACACTTTAGCTTCCACCGCATCTCGGCATTACCGGTGATAAGCACAAAAACAGCCCTAAATCGTACTCAAGTCCGGAAAAATGGCAGCGATAAGCACAAAATCGGCATTAAAACGTGCTTATCAAAGGCCGTGGGAGGTGTTAGCGGGCAGGATGCTGCTTACGGTAGAGTTCCCAGCTGTTGAAGAGGTTCTGCCACACGGCGTATAGGCCGCCGGCAACTGAAGTGACGGGAGTCATGTAATTGTAGCCCAGCCAGATAAGGAAGCCGGTGTTCTTCTGGCCAAGGGCTTGGCCGGGAGTGAGGTGATCTGCACCGATGCGCCTGCCCACAAAGAACTGCAGGAAACAGCATAGCACGGATACCAGCACAATGCCGGCAACGGCTGCCGCTCCAAGCCCGCTTTCCATGAGCGCACGTGTGGCAAGGACCATGGCCAGGGTAAGCCCCACGCCCCAGACGTAGAAAGCGCAGGAGCTCCACCTCATGAGGCGCCTCTGGAGCCGGTGCGTGGTGTAACGGATAGTCCAGGCCAGAAGTCCGGGAAGCACCAGTACCGGGAAAACCTTCAGGGCAATGTGCCCCACATAGGCCCAGAAGCCCATATCGGCCGATGGATTGACCATGGGAATCACCAGCGGAATGAGGAAGGTCCCGGCAAGGTTGATCATGACAAGATATGTGACAGTACCTGCCAGGTTGCCCCCAAGTTTTTCCGTAATTACCCCGGCGGCCGATGCCGTGGGGCAGATAAGGCACAGCATTGCGCATTCAAGGAGCATGCGGGAATCTCCGCGGGGTAAAAGCGATATCACAACGGCAAGCCCCAGGAAAAGCCCCACCTGGAAAGCCAGTGCAATGAAGTGCCATCGGCTGAGCCGAAGATCATGTGGGGATATCTTCACAAACTGGAAAAACAGCAGGGTGGCTATCACAACGCGCTGACCCTCGGAGACAATTCCATGCATGGGACGCTCAAATGCGTGCAATCCCGGTGTGAAATAATAAAGGAGATAGAGGCTGATGCCCAGGACTATGGCTCCAGGCAGCATCCAGTCATTCACAAGCCGTGAGGCCCTGCTCATGTCCTGGAGAAAATGCGGTCCACAAGAGGGTCTGTGAACCTCATGCAGATGCCGGTGAGAATGGCCAGGATGAGGGTGCCCTCACGGATGACAACTGTGAAGCCGTTGCCGTCAATAATGCCGAAAACGATGAAGGAGAATGCCGCTGTGACGGCTACCATCACAATGTCAAACACCACCTTGACGCGGCTGAACGGCTTGTGCGTAACCTCTGAGAGTACTGCCACCAGCTTGTCTCCGGCCAGGATCCAGCCGTCTCCCACAACTTCCAGTTTTATGCCGATTGCCGTAAGGACCACAGCCGCCAGGCTAAGGAGAATCTGGATTACATAATTTGTGGCCGGGGCTCCTATGGCATTGAACAGCCAGATGGAGGCGTCGCACATATAGCCAAATACAAAAGCTGCCGGGATCTGCATCAGGTAACGCAGTTGAAACTTCTTTCCAAGCAGGGCCCACTGGGTGAGGATGAACACAATGTGCATCATCCAGGTGAATGTACCTACGGAAATGGCGCTCCACTTCAGGGACAGGATGGTGGGAGGACAAGAGGGCGGCGCAATTCCCAGGTTGCTCTTTATGGAAATGCCAACGCCCAGGGCAACCAGAACAAGTCCCAACGTGGATATGCTGTATCTTCTTAGTATGTCTGATTTCATAAGCATTGCAAAGTTACTAAAAAAAACGGACACCAATAATTCTCCCCCTTTGGTGGAGGCTAAAACGCTTGCAATCAATCACTTACGGGAGTTTCTGGTAGAAAAAGTTCTACCAGAAGATTCTGTAACATTATGATAATCAGCAAATTGAGCTCCACCACAAGGGGAGAACCATAAGGGCGTAAGCGTTAGATCCGGGCCTCGCGGAAGACTTCCACAATGGAGGGGTAGGTGTTTTTGAGGAACGGGGGAAGGGAGGATTTGGCCACCCAGGCGGCCTTGGTGATGTCCTCTTCACGCTGGGGGGTGAGGTTGGTGGGGTCTGTGTAAAGCATGTCGTACCACCAGGTGTGCTTGAGGTGCCACAGGCCGTCACGGAGATACACGTGGTCTGTGATGCAGATGAGGCGCCTCAGCTCCAGCTGATCCACCCCTGTTTCCTCCTGGACTTCACGGACAGCGCAGATTTCAATATCCTCTCCGGGCTCCTGATGGCCCTTGGGGAGATCCCACAGGCCGTTACGGGAAATGAGAAGGTAATCCCCGCGGCGGTTACTCACCAGCCCGCCGGCAGCGTTCACCTCTTTAAACTCCGCGCACAGGCGCCGATACGTTTTCTCTGTGTCTTCGGCAGGGATATATATGCGGGAAAGCGTATCCTGGACTTCGAACATCCTCACCAGATGATGGATATCCAGCTTTTCCCCAACGTGGAACTCTACGGAATTAGGGTCCGCCAAAGCTTCCTCAGAGGGGGAACAGATTATAATTGTACGCTTGCCGAAATAGATTTTGTGCATATTAATTGCTATCTTTGCCAAACACAAAGATACAAACTTATGACAACAATAGAAAGTAAACACGGCATAGTTTCACGTCAGCCCCATGAGCTGTATATGTCTTTCACGGACCTCCAGAACTTCAAGGCCATGCTCCCGGAAGACAAGAAGGACATGATAGACGCCACCTATGACACCCTTCAGGCAACGGTGCAGGGCTTCAACATTGGCGTGAAAGTGCATGAAAGGGTCCCCTACTCCCGCATAGAGCTTGTGGATTACGGCGCACCCTTCGCTTTCCACATTGTCCTTCACTTTGATCCCGCCGCAGAGGATCCCTACAAGACGGACTTCTCCATTAAAGTGGAGGCCGATCTAAACCTCATGATGAAAATGATGCTCTCCGGCAAGGTGAAGGAAGCTCTGGACAAGGTTGTAGATGGCCTTGTAGATGCCTCCAACGGCAAAATGCCGGAAGGCTTTGACCCTGCAAATTGGATGAAGTGACAGAAGAATTCAGGAAACTACTGGCGGAATCCATTGGGGAGGAAATGGCCGGGACCGTGATGGAGGCCCTGGAGGGGGAACCGTCGGTATCTGTGCGCCTGAATCCTGCAAAACTCACAGAATGCCCGTTCCCTGAGGCCGAAAAAGTGCCCTGGAGTCCGTACGGATATATTCTCAAAGAACGCCCGTCTTTCACGCTGGACCCTCTTTTCCACGCCGGATGCTATTACGTGCAGGACTCCAGCGCAATGTTCCCCGGCCACGTTGCAAGGCGCTTTATGGACAGGCCCGGAATGACGGTCCTTGACCTCTGCGCGGCCCCCGGCGGCAAATCCACAGACCTTGCCGCATCCCTCCGTGAACGCTTCGGGGACAACTTCACGCTCCTTTCCAACGAGGTTGTACGGGCCCGGTACAACACCCTCAAATCCAACATGGAAACCTGGGGAGACACCCGTACAGGCGTTGTATCACGGGATCCATCGGCCTTTGGAGGCGCGCCCCTTTTTGATATGATTGTGGCCGATGTCCCCTGCTCCGGCGAAGGCATGTTCAGGAAAGACGCCGGGGCCGTTGAAGACTGGTCCCTCCGGACGGTGGACTTTTGCGCCGCCCGCAGCCGCCGCATACTTTCGGACATCTGGCCCACCCTTGTCCCCGGCGGCATCCTCATCTATTCCACCTGCACTTTCAACCACTTTGAAAACGACGACACCGTGGAATGGATAGCCAGTGAACTTGGGGCCGATATAATCCCACCGGAGGACTTCCCTCCCGCACATCTCACCCGCTTCGGGCAGGTTCTCCTTCCCGGCTATGTGCCCGGCGAAGGCCAGTATGTTGCCGCCCTACGGAAGCACGGGGAATCAAGCAGTGTCCGCCACGGGGACCCGCTGAGGATCTTCAGGGCAGAGATGCCCGGTCAAGCCGGGATCAATAGTAATTACGTCAATGTGGACCGGCAAACGGCGCTGAGATACCTCCACGGGGATGCGCTGAAGTTGCCGGATGCGCCCATCGGCCTTATTACAATCTGTTATGAAGGGCATCCGCTTGGGGCGGCAAAAAACCTTGGGACAAGGTGCAACAACCTCTATCCCAAGGCTAAGAGAATAAAGATGCAGGTGGATTAACGCATCTCAGTGTAAGGAATCTTGTCCATATCTCCGTAGTCAAGATTCTCTCCGGCCATACCCCAGATAAACATATAGTTTGAAGTTCCTGCTGCAGCGTGGATGCTCCATTCCGGGCTCATAATGGCCTGCTCATTGGCAAGCCAGACAATGCGCTCCTGCTGAGGCTCTCCCATAAAGTGGCATATCATATTGCCTTCCGTCACGTTGAAATAGAAGTATGCCTCAATACGACGAGCGTGAGTGTGGGCCGGCATGGTGTTCCATACAGAGCCGGGCTTAAGCTCCGTAAGACCCATCTGAAGCTGGCAGGGACCCTCTTCCAGGACATTGTTCACAATGAGCTGGTTGATGACGCGGTCGTTGGAGTCCTCCATCTTACCTGCAGCAAAGGAATTGGCCTTTAGGGAGCCCTTACGGCCGTCTATGGTAATGAGCTGGGTCTTGTATGACTTATGTGCCGTGGCCGAATTCAAATAGAATTTTGCGGGCTTTGAGGCATCCTTGCTACGGAAAGACACATCCTTGTTGCCCCTGCCCACATAAAGGGCCTCCTTGAACTTCAGGACGTACTCTTTTCCATCGACGGTGACAATACCTTCTCCGCCTATATTAATCACGCCCAGTTCCCTGCTGTAAAGGAAATATGGGGCCTTCAGGGGGTCTATGGTCTCCAATTTCAGCTCCTTTGTTGCCGGGAACGCCCCGCCGAAAATGAATCTGTCATACATGGAGTAAGTGAGACGGAGTTCATCGGCCACCATTACCTCCGGCATCATAAAACGGGAACGGAGGGTTTCCGTGTCGTAACCCTTTACATCGGCCGGATGACAGGCCGTCTGGATTGTGTACTTTGTTTGTGCGCTCATGGCAAGTGTGCTAAGCAGCAAGGCTGCAATGGTTATAATTCTCTTCATATTTTAAGATTTCTCGACTTCGCTCGAAATGACAGAGGCCTTGATTATCCTTCTGCGATTAAATATTGCCATAACGGTGGTGCCAATGACAAGGATGCCGGCGCCAAGCCATTTCAGGTCATGGACAAGGTGGAAGATTACCCAGGAGAAAAGGCTGGAGGCAAAGTCCAGCGCACCGCCCTGGAAGCCTTCAGGAATGGCCACGGCGGCATCTCCGGTGCGTGCATAAACGTCATGCGCAGCCTGCGTGAAATAAGGTGCAAGGTCCGTCACAAAATAAAGGCCCACGGTCAGTGCCACAAGGCCGATAATAAACGTCTTCACAACATTGCCCCTTGTAACGGGAAGCACTGCCGGGAACACGTAGAACATGCCAGCCAGCGATGCCAGCGGCAGGAACTGGTTACCGGGAAGAATCACGGCCAGAACAAGCGTGCAGGGAATCAGAAGAAGGGAAACCACCAGCGTTGTGGGATGGCCAATTACAAGGGCCGGGCTCATGCCGATATTGATTCCTGCCGAATTCTTGAACTTGCGGGACACAAGGTCCTTGGTGGCCTCGGCAATGGGTTTCAGGCCCTCTATAAAGAGCGACGTGATTCGGGGAATGAGTTCCATTACGGCGCCCATCTTTATGCCCAGGCCTAGTATAGCGGGGATGTGGGCCACTATTTCACTCCAGGAAGGATAACTGAGGCAGCCTATTAGAATACCCAC
>JAFZML010000162.1 GCA_017553255.1 Bacteroidales bacterium
GCAATCTGGGCTTCAATCTCCGCGTCCTCAATCTTACGGAACAGCAGCACCGCCTCTCCCAGCTGGTGTCCTGCAGGCAGCAGTTCCGCTGCGCCAAGCATGGACCAGTCCAGTACTATTCCGGCAGGGGAGACTGCGGTGGGCAAACCCGTGGCCACCCTCGGCCGCGTAAGAGGGAGGGGCCCGCTGCCGGAGGCAGTGGGAGGGGCCGAAGCTTCAGCTGAGGCGGTTTACGCCCCACAGACACCCGCCGGCATCATCTTGGACTGGTCCATGCTTGGTGCAGCGGAACTGCTGCCTGCAGGACACCAGCTTGGAGAGGCGGTGCTGCTGTTCCGTAAGATTGAGGACGCGGAGATTGAAGCCCAGATTGCACGCCTTGATGCCATCAAGAAGGCCCGTGAGGAAGCTGAAGCTGCAAAGGCCGCTGCAGAGGCTGCTAAGAAGGTTGAGCCCCAGAAGCCGGAAGTCACCTTTGAGCAGTTTGGTGCAATGGATATCCGCACGGCAACTGTCCTTGCCGCAGAGCGTGTGCCCAAGACAGATAAGCTCCTGAAACTCACCATAGATACGGGCATAGACCAGCGCACAATTGTGTCCGGCATTGCGGAATACTACAGCCCGGAAGACATGGTGGGTAAGCAGATCTGCATCCTTGCAAACCTTGCCCCCCGCGTCATCCGCGGCATAGAGTCAAAGGGTATGATCCTTATGGCAAAGCAGGGAGACGGCAAGATGCGCTTCATCACCCCCCAGGAAGCCGTCACTAACGGGGCCGTCATCGGATAGTTGGCATACAACTAGCTTATACTCAGCGCATTATACATTCTCGGGTGCACTCACAGGTGCACCCGACTTTTTACAAATAAATGGAAATCAGTCAGTTACAGGGCAACCCACCGGATGTCCTTGTCACGGCGCCACCAGGTGAGCTGGCGCTTGGCGTAGTGGCGGGTATTGACTTGGATGCGGCGTACGGCCTCTTCACGGTCAGTGACGCCGTCAAAGTAGTCGAACATCTCCTTGTAGCCAACCGTCTGGAGGGCGGGGAGGTCCCTGTATGGAAGCATACGGCGGGCCTCGGCCTCAAGGCCGCGGCGCATCATTTGGAGAACGCGCTTGTTAATGCGGTCATAAAGCTCCTCCCGGGGCCTTTCAAGGCCGATTTTAACAATCTCGAAGTCCCTTTCCTTGAAACTTCTTGTCTTGAATGAAGAGAAGGGCTGACCGGTGTACATACTAACCTCCAGGGCGCGGATTACGCGCTGGCCGTTGGAAAGGTCAAGTTCATCATAGGATACCGGATCAAGTTCCTTGAGTTGGGCGGCAAGGGATTCCACGCCGTCTTCACGAAGGCACTCCATAAGGTGCTGCCTTAGCTGGAGCGGGACCTCCGGGAAATCGTCCAGGCCGTAGCAGAAGGCGTCTATGTACATCATTGAGCCGCCACACATCACAAGGGTCTCATGCCCCTCCTGGAAGAGACGGTTTACAAGGGCTAAAGCATCGGCCTCATAAATGCCGGCGGTATAATTGCGGGTGATGGGGATGGTGCGCACAAAATAGTGCTTGACGGCGGCCATTTCCCTTCTGGAAGGGGCTGCAGTGCCAATACAAAGTTCTTTATATATCTGGCGGGAATCGCAGTTGATTACGGGCGAGCCTACTTCCAGGGCGCGATTTATAGCGTAGGCGGTTTTGCCTACACCGGTGGGCCCAAGTATTATCTCAACCCTCCGCTGCACTATTCGTTTTCGTCGTAGATTTCCTGGCCGTCTTCATCCTCAGGCTCATCCTCTCCCTCTTCTTCTTCATCGAAGTCCTCATCATCGTCCTCCGGCTCCTCTCCGGGCAGGTAACGCTGACGCTCCGGGAGATCCTCATAGGCCACATATCCGTTTTCAAACTCAATGGGATTAGGGCCCTTGGACTCCTTAAGGGAAAGGCCGATTACGCGTTCTCCTTCGGCCTCACCTTCGATGGTAAGGATGACGCTTTTGCGGTTTGTGACGTCATAGAAATAGACAAGGCTGTCCGTGCCGGCCTTGATGGTGTCTTCAAGCGAGATGCGGTCCACGGTGCCGCTGCCAAGGTCAAAGAGGCCGTAGCGGGCAACAACGCCGCCCGTAACGTCAAGGGCCTTGAACATGATAATCTGGTCCTGGGCAAACTCCAGGTCACTGCGGAGCTGCTTGTGGATGTCATACAGCGTAGTGGAGCCGTTGACATGATATAATCTGTAAAATCCCTTGATTCCGGCAAGGGTGACGCGCATTATGAAAACCATAGTCTATCGCCATAAAAAGCCTACCCACTTTAACGCACAGGCCCACGCTGCGCCTGTTTACGTTACCCCCTCCCGAAACCCCTCCCCTCGGGGGAGGGACTTATATACAAAGATAGTTCTTTTTCCTTGTACAATTGCAATTTTTCTTGAAATATATTATTTTCGTACTTGTGGAAATTGAAGATTCATATAAGTCAATAGCCGCGCCGTCGGAGGGCCTTTTCAAGGACAACGGCTCCCGTTTCATAGCACTGGCTTTTCCCGTAGAGACGGAAGAGGCCGTGAAGGAGATTGTGGCTTCCCTCCGGAAAGAATACCATGACGCCAGGCATCATTGCTATGCTTATAGGATAGGCCTTAAAGGGGACGTGTGGAGGGCTTCTGATGACGGAGAACCTTCAGGAAGTGCCGGCAGGCCCATCCTGGGGCAGATTGATTCCCTGGGGCTGAGTGACATTCTGGTGGTGGTGGTGCGCTACTTCGGCGGCATCAAGCTGGGCATCCCCGGCCTAATCCGCGCATACAAGACTTCCACGGCCGATGCCCTTTCCCAGGCCACAATAGTCCCTAAGATTGCCGGCAAATGGTACAGCGTCAGTTTTGACTACCTTTCCATGAACAGCGTGATGAAAGTGCTGAAGGACCTTGACCTTCAGCCCACAGGGCAGGAATTCGGGGAGAGTTGCTCCCTGAAGGTTCGCGTGAGGCTGGCCCAGGATGAAAGTTTTAAGGAAAGGCTGAAAGATGCTGCAGAATTGAAAGAGATATAGGTTTTCACAATATAAATCCGTAACTTTGAAAACCATAAAATTGTAATACTTATTACCAAATTGATATGTCCAAAAAAGTTCATGTTTTCAACGCGGGGCCCTGCCTTCTTCCGCAGGTTGCCATAGACAAAGCCATTGAGGCCCTGAAGGATTTCAGCGGCACCGGAATCAGCCTTCTCAGCATCTCCCATCGTACAAAGGAGTGGGACGCCGTTATGGATGAAACCCGCGCCCTGTGGAAGGAGCTCCTTCATATCCCGGATACCCATGAGGTGGTGTTCCTGGGCGGCGGCGCCTCCCTGCAGTTCCTCTATGTGGCAATGAACTACCTTGAGAAGAAGGCCGCATATCTGGACACCGGCGTATGGGCCCACAAGGCCCTTGTAGAGGCCCAGGGCATTGGCGAGGCATACGCAATTGCCTGCTCCAAGGACAAGAACTACACCTATATTCCCAAGGGCTATGAGGTTCCGGCCGATATAGATTATCTCCATATCACCACCAACAACACCATCTACGGCACGGAAATCAAAGAGGACTATGATGTCCCCTGCCCTCTCATCGCGGATATGTCTTCTGACATCATGTCCCGCCCCGTAGACGTCAGTAAGTATGACCTCATCTACGGCGGCGCCCAGAAGAACGTGGGCCCTGCGGGCGTTATCTTTGCCATAGTGAAGAAGGAATCTCTTGGCCGGGTAACCCGCCATATCCCCACAATGCTGGATTATCGCACCCACATTGACAAACTCTCAATGTTCAATACCCCTCCCGTGTTCAACATCTTCGTGATGAAGGAAACCTTGAAGTGGATTAAGAGCATGGGCGGCGTAGAGGCAATCCAGAAGATTAATCAGAAAAAGGCCGATCTTCTCTACGGTGAAATTGACCGCAACAGCCTGTTTGTGGGCACAGCCGCCAAGGAAGACCGTTCCCTCATGAACGTTTGCTTTGTGATGGCTCCCGGCAAGGAAGATCTCCAGGATGAGTTCTTTGCATTTGCCAAGGAACGCGGAATGGTGGGCATCAAGGGTCACCGCAGCGTAGGCGGTTTCCGCGCCTCCCTGTACAACGCCTGCACCATTGAGGATGTCCAGGCCCTTGTAGACTGCATGAAGGAATTTGAAGCACTGAAAAAATAATGAAGGTATTATTAGCAACTCAGAAGCCCTTTGCAGCAGCAGCTGTAAAAGGCATTACAGATATCCTTGAGGCCGCAGGCCATGAGGTTGTAAAACTTGAAAAATATGCGGAACAGGGAGATCTTGTTGCCGCCGTGGCAGACGCAGAGGCCCTTATCATCCGTTCAGACAAAGTTACCGCAGAGGTCCTTGACGCAGCACCTAAGCTAAAGATTGTGGTGCGCGCAGGTGCCGGCTTTGACAACGTGGACCTTGAGGCAGCCACCGCCCACGGCGTGGTGGTAATGAACACCCCCGGCCAGAACTCCAATGCCGTGGCAGAGCTTGCACTGGGCCTTATGATCTTTATGGCACGCACCCAGTTCACCCCCGCAACGGGCTCTGAGCTTCAGGGGAAGCGTCTTGGCGTTCAGGCATACGGAAATGTGGGCCGCCTGGTTGGCCAGAAGGCAAAGGCCCTGGGCATGGAAATATCGGCCCTGGATCCATTCCTTACAGATGAGCAGATTATCGCCGGAGGCGCCGCCCCCGTCCATTCCGTAGAGGAGCTTTATTCCGGGGCCGATTACCTCTCAATCCACATCCCCGCCCTTCCTGCAACAATCAAGAGCATCGGCTATGACCTTATGATGCGTATGCCTAAGGGCGCAACGCTGGTGAACACCGCCCGCAAGGAAGTCATTGACGAAGAAGGCCTCTTCAAGGCCCTTCAGGAGCGCCCAGACCTTAAGTACGTCACGGATGTGATGCCGGATAACTACGCCGCCCTGGTGGAAGCCTTCGGCCCTCGCGTCTTTGCCACGCCCAAGAAAATGGGTGCCCAAACCGCCGAAGCCAATGTCAACGCCGGCCTCGCCGCCGCCCGCCAGATAGTGGATTTCTTTGCAAC
>JAFZML010000163.1 GCA_017553255.1 Bacteroidales bacterium
GGTTCAGAACGAGGAACCTGATGCCCGCTTAGGCGTTGTGACCATTACCTGCGGCAAGTCTACAGCTTCTGTTGAGTTAGCTCAGAGGCAGGCAAGTGCCTTCTCGTTCAAACCTACAAAAGCCGACGTCCCGGCCGAAGGTGGTGAGGTGGAAATTGAGGTTCTGTCAAACCTGGATTACAACGTTATCATCCCCGAGGCCATTGACTGGGTACATATCGCTCCTACAAAGGGCCTTGCCACCACAAAGGTAACCCTTACCGTAGATCCTTCCTATGATACTGAGATCAGAACAGCTACCATCAAGATTTCTGCCGGTGCTGATTTTGAAGCTTCTCTTACTATCACTCAGGCCGCATTTGAACCCTACTACGATTTGGAACTCCCCGAAGGTGTGGGTCAGTTCAGCGGTTACGGAGAAGGCAATCCCCTTGTTCTGCCGGCCGATGCAACAAGCCTCACTATCAACGTGTCAACTAATCTGGAGCATTATTGCTACTTCGCTCCTTGGGATTCTACGATTGGTGCAGCTGTAGAAACCGACGATGTGGGCTGGATCAAGTTCGAGTATGATAATGAGAAGATTGTCTTCACGCTTGAGCCCAATGAGGGCTATATAGCTCGTGAGGAATACTTCTATTCTGGTTGCTTCCTTGGCGATACCGACTTCAGTGCTTATGGCTGTTGTGTCATAATCCGCCAGGAAGGTCTTGTTCCTGAAGCCGGAGCATCAGTGGTTTGGACCAAGAAATTATCTGAAATCAGTGCCGAAATCAAACCTGGTTACAACCGTCTGGCTTACAAGACAAGCGGCGGTGACGCACTCCTTCTCTCAGACGGCGAGAGAGTTCACGTTATGAATCCCGCTGACGGAACATATTGGAAGAATATTACCTGGACAGGTGTAAAGCCTACTTCAATTGCAAGCGATGATGCCGGAAATGTGATTGTCGGTGAGGATATTCCTTTCTCAAGCGGGACAACCTACTCCGTTTATTATACCACCAATGTTAACGAAGAACCGGTAAAGCTCTTTGAGCATACTGCGGATTTTGACGGAACTATTGGTAGCTGGCGTGTTCGCGGTGATCTGTCAGACAGGGCTGTTGTCACCGGCTTTGTAAGCGGAGCTTATTTCTGGGCCGGTTGGGAAATCAGCAACTTTGAGGTGTCTCTTGACAATTATTATAATGTCAACGGCCAAACTCGTGGTCCAATCAAGAACGCTGCTGACGCCTGGACTCCTGAGGCTGGAGCCGTAATGTCACTTGGCAAAACTCTTGCCGATGGTATTGTTTATCGTGCATACGACACTTTTGATTATCTGTATTATCTGAAAGATGCCTATACCCCTAACTGGGTAACTGCATATGACTGGAAGGAAATAAGCCAGGCCGGCGCAGGTGGCAATGAGAACCAGAACAATATGGATATCATAGATTACGAAGGACGTAGGATAATTGCCTATACCCAGGGTTTCCAGTGGACCTATGGTGGTAATGCCGACGTATATTTCATCGACGTGACCAATCCCGAGAACGCTACAGAGATTGCTATACTGTCTGGCGACGAGCTGGCAAGTGTTGATGAAATAACTGTTGGTGTAGATTATGGCTGGGGCAAGTCTGCTGCTTATACCAGTGCAGACGTAAAACTCCATGTCGAGGAAGGCCTTGGCCTTGTCTGCTATGTTGTCAACAGCTCCAAGGAGAGTCTCTCCAAGGTTCTTATAACATTCTAATCAGGATTCACTATCATTCAGCGCCGGCCCACGTGACCGGCGCTTTTTGTGAACCTCCCCGTTTTTTTGTAAATTTATGCCATGAAACGTAGATCATTCCTAAAGGGAGCCGCATGGGCGGTGGCGGGGGCGGCGGCAGCGCCGCTGCTCAGTTCCTGTGTCCGTGAAAAAGGCAGCCCGGACCTTGGTGTGGCCGGGGATTTCCACTTTGGCCCGGGCGGTTCTTTCAAGCTCCTTCAGTTCACGGATACCCATTACATTGCCGGTGATCCGCGTTCAGAGCGTGCGCTCCGCTGCGCGGAGGAGATGATAGAGACAGAGCGCCCGGACCTTATAATCCATACCGGAGACATAGTCTTCGGCCGTCCGGACATTGAAAGCGCAATGGAGATTCTCCGGCCCCTTGCAGAAAGCGGCATCCCGTGGGCGGTAGCACTCGGCAACCACGACTCCCAGTTTGGCAGCACCCGTGAAGATATGTTTGCAGCAATCCGGGAACTGCCCGGCTGCGTGAATCTTCCGCCAAAAGACGGCGTTTATGGCTGCTCCAATGACGTTATCACACTTTCCGGTGCGGGTGGCCCGGAGCACGTTTTCTATCTCTTTGATTCCATGGACGCCGTAATCCTGAAAGGGGAGGAGGAAATACATTGCTATGACTATATCCGCCATAACCAGATAGCATGGTACCGTGCCCACAGTGAACGCTTCACCCGTGAAAACGGAGGCGTTCCTGTGCCTTCCATGGCGTTTTTCCATATTCCTCTATGTGAGCTGTCGGAGGCTCTTGCTGCGGGTATTCTGCCCCTTTCCGGTACCAATGGTGAGCCACCTTGTCCGTCAAGGCTTAACTCCGGCCTCTTTGCACAGTTCCGTGAAATGGGAGATGTGAAGGCAATTGTCACCGGTCATGACCATGACTGTGATTATGTCCTGGACTATGGTCAGATCCATTTCATCTATGGCCGGTTCTCCGGCGGGGATACCATCTACAACCATCTAGGCCCCAACGGGTATATACTTTCAGATACCCATACGGCACCCGGAACGGTGTCCGGATGCCGTGTGTTCCAGTTTAATGAGGGAGAGAGAGGTTTCCGCACCTGGGTGCGCCTCTGCGGAGGAGCGGTTCAGCAGCAGCTAGATCTTTAGCTTTATTCCGGCTTTTGTAAGGCCCCATGCGCAGCCAATGTACACCGCTGCCATGAGGGCGCACTTTGCTACCCCTACCCATCCGGTGAGCCAGGGGGCGGGTGTAGGAGCAACTGCAACCCAAAGCGCCACAAAGAGATAGGGAATCATGTACACGGTGAGCGTTGCAGTGCCTGCAGGCGTGAGAGGCTTGAACCACCCGGTCCAGCCCTTCCTTTCAAGGAAGCGAAGAAGGGTGTAAAGCGCCACGGAGATGGCCATCACAAACAGGCACCAGTGGAGAGTCCCAAGATTTTTTGAAACAATCCAGTCCTTATGAAAATCCATGCCCACCACCATCAGCACGGCCGCAGCGGCCGCTCCAAAACCAATCCTAAGTGCCATAGTGCGGTTCTGGAGCTTCCATTCCGTAAGGGTGAGGATAACTCCGCCAAGTCCCATCACGGCACCGTAGCACTTTCCAAGCTGGATGGCACCAGCAAGGTCTACAAGGATGTTGTTGCCAATTAGGAGATGCCCGTCACGCATGGGAACAGACATCAGATTAACCCCACAGGCGGCAATCCAAAGGAGGGGGAGGATCCACTGGCGCTCCCGGCAAAGGAGATATGCTACCGCGCAGAACAGGTACATCCAGCCAATCTGGCCCAGGATGCCCCACCAGAGGCCTTCAAAGAGTTCTCCGTCCGGGGTACGGTAGCATATTGCAAGGCATGCAAGTAGCAGCCCTCCGGCAAGTTTCAGCCATTTTGAGGGTTTCCAGTCCCTGGGGTACTGATTCCAGGTGAGGAAGAATCCAACCACCATGAGGAATGTCCAGAGTGCACGGTTTCCGCTCATTGCGCGGGCTTCCTGGTTGCAGATGAATGCGCCCATAACAAGCAGGGCAAAAGTGCGGCTGAGGATATGGCCTACGGTACTCTCCGTGCTGTAACCCTTTTCCCTGCGGCGTTCAAGCGCGTAGGGGATAGACATTCCCATTGCAAAGAGGAACATGGGGAAAACTATATCTGAGAGTCCCATGCCGTCTTCAAACGTGGCGTAATGCTCCATCCAGTGCGGGACATTGAATACTTTCCAGAATTCGTTTACAAACACCATGAGAGTCATTGTGAGACCCCTGAAAATGTCTATGGAGAGATTTCTTTCTTTCATCATAATAGATTCTTCACTTCGTTCAGAATGACAAACCTTCGTTCAGAATGACAAACCTTCGTTCAGAATGACAAACTTGGCGGGTTTACCCAGGTTTCATTTGACCAGTCTATGCTGCGGCCGGTGCCTTTTACTTCACCCTTTATTCCGTTTTCCTGAAGCTCCCGGAAACCTGGATCTGACGGCTTCAGGTCCAGGAAGGGGAGGAGATAGCAGCCGTGGTCCAGAAGCACCTTCTGAACCTCCGGGGCGGGAATTTCAGACGTGTGCCTTTTTGTCTTTACGGCTATTGCCGCCATGGCGCCCGCCGCCTGTCCCAAACCCATCACAACGGGTTGGAGGCGTGTTGCGCCGTTCATTTCCCAGGAGACGGAGATGTTTTTATCGGCAAGAAGAAAATCCTCCACGCCCACGGGTACAAGGACGCCCATTGGAACGCTGAAAGAGGGAATTTTGCCGTACCAGAGGTGGGAGAGTTCCTCCCGGCGGGGATTCTGGTTGTGGTGATGGTCCACGGGATAATCCCCAACGGCAACCGCGCGGGTATAGAAGTCAAAATCGTAGGGCCTTCTGGCGGCGTCCAGCGTCATTGTATCCCTTCCGGCAAAGCGGCGGGATTCCCGGTAATAGGGATAGAAGGGGAGAGAATCGGCCGATGGAAATACGTCATCAGCTATCCCAAGGTTCTGGTATCCAAGCTCTGTCTGGAGGTAATAGACATATCCCAGGGTGCGGTTTTTGGCTAGCCTGTAAACCTCTTCACGGGGCATGTCCAGGTAATCCAGATAGATGTCGTTGCCGCCCTGGGGCCAGTTGAGCATAATGTGACCGTCAGGTAGGGCGCCGTAGGATAGCATCATTTCCGGGGACCAGGTGTTGCAGCAGCTACGGTAGAGTTCCGGATTATAGCCTTCAGGCTCCTCCATTGTAACGTCACCGGGGTAGTATTTCACCACGGCAACGTAGGTCATGTCCTGGAGGGATACGCGGTCCTGGAGTTCATCGGCCCCTACCTGGAGAGCTATGTCTCCAAGTTCTGTTCCGTCTATGAGGACGCGGGCCCTGACGCGGCTTCCGTCCTGAAGAGTGAGGCGCCAATGGCCGTCAATGCCGGTTACGGTTGAGCCAAAGCGCACTTCCACCCCGGCTTCACGGGTCATGTTCTGGAGAATATGGGCCCCTACCGCAGGATTGAAGAGGATGTTACTCACCCAGCCTGATTTAAGGGCATCATAGCCACCGTAGCGTGCCGCCAGGGAGTCCGTGAACTCCCCAAAGATGCCGCCCCGGAGGCGGTAATTGCCGTCTATTGCGCTAACTCCGGCACTTGTGAGCATGCCTCCAAGCCATGGACTTTCCTCCACAACCAGCACGCTGGCACCGTCACGGGCCGCTTCAATGGCCGCAGCCGTGCCTCCTGTGCCGCCTCCCACAACCACAACGTCATAGACAGGCGTGCAGGCAGCCAGGCAGAGAAGCAGCGCGAGCGTGGAGGTAAAGTGTTGATACATAATAATTTACTTAAAAGAGGGTGGGTGAAAAAGAACACCCTCTTTTGCTTAATTGACTTAAAATCAATTATTTAGCTCCACGCCAATATTCTTCTATTTCCTCCAGGGTTTTGCCCGTGGTGTTGGGAACGTGCTTATACATGATCCAGAGGTAAGGCAGGCACATGAAGGCAAAGAGGAAGAAGGTTCCGGCGGGAGTGAGGGTTTCCAGCATCCAGGGGGTGAGCTGACCAATGAGGTATGTGCCAATCCACAGTGCGAAACCGGCAATGGACATTGCAAGGCCGCGAACGCGGTTGGGGTACATCTCCGAAAGGAGCACAAACACAACTGCGCTTATGGAAATGGCCGTGCAGAACACATATAGCAGGAAGAAGGTGAGCATGAACCAGGTGGGGAGGCTGGTGAACGGCAGGAAGTAAAGGCCAATCATAAGGAGGCAGAAGATCATTCCGCCAACGCCCCACCAAACAAGCTGCTTGCGTCCCACTTTGTCAATGATTGACAGTGCAATAACGGTTGTGAGCATATTCACAACGCCCACAAGGACGGTAGAGAAGAGGGGATCCTGGAATCCTGCATCGGCAAAAATCTTGGGGCCGTAATACAGCACGGCGTTAACGCCCATGAACTGGCCCAGGATTGCTATGGCCGATCCAATGAGTACGGCCTTCAGGATGCCGGGCTCACGAAGAGCCTTCCATTCTTCAGATTTGTCTTCCCTCTGGCCGCGGACGGAGAGCCAGCGCGGGCTTTCCGGGATGAAGAATATGAGCACCAGGAACAGGATATCCGGCACTGCTTCAGCTCCAAGCATCGGCCTCCAATAATCCGGCATGGCGGTGCCTTTCAGGATAAGGTAGTTGGCAAGGTACGCCAGCAGGAAACCTATGGTTATGAACAGCTGATACAGGCTTACCATTGTGCCGCGGACCTCTGCGGGAGATACCTCGGAGATATATACCGGTGACACAATTGACACAATGCCAATGCCAAAGCCGCCAATGATACGGAATATCACCAGTTGTGTAAAATCGGCACTTACAGCGCATCCTATGGCCGATATTGAAAACAGCAGGGCCGATATCAGCATTGTCTTCTTCCTTCCAAGGAAGTCTGACATCATGCCGGCAATGAGTACGCCCAGGATGGAGCCTATAAGGGCGCATCCCACATACCATCCTTCGCCGCCGGTGGTGAGGCCAAACTGCATCTTCACAACCTCCGTGGTGCCGGAGATAACAGCGGTGTCATACCCGAAGAGTATGCCACCAAGGGCCGCCACTATGGCAATAAAAACGGTGCGGGAGCTAACTTTGGTTTTCATAGTCTATTCCATTAATTTCTTGTACTTGAAGCGTTTGGGCGCGGCGTCAGGGCCAAGACGCATCTTGCGGTTTTCCTCATATTCCTGATAGTTGCCCTCAAAGAACACCACCTTGCCGTCTCCTTCGTAGGCCAGGATGTGGGTTGCTATGCGGTCCAGGAACCAGCGGTCGTGGCTAATCACAACGGCGCAGCCCGCAAAGCTTTCCAGGCCGTCCTCCAAAGCGCGTATGGTGTTCACGTCTACGTCGTTGGTGGGTTCATCCAGAAGGAGAACATTGCCTTCATCCTTGAGCGTAAGGGCAAGGTGCAGGCGGTTTCTTTCACCGCCGGAAAGTACGCCGCACTTTTTCTCCTGGTCTGCTCCGGAGAAATTGAAACGGGACACCCAGGCACGGGCATTTACGTCCCTGCCGCCCATACGCACCCACTCTGAATTCCCGGCTATTGTTTCATACACGGTTTTATCCGGGTCAATTGAGCGGTGCTGCTGGTCTACGTATGAAATCTTTACGGTATCTCCAATCTCTATGGTGCCGGAATCCGGTTTTTCCAGGCCCATAATCAGGCGGAAAAGGGTGGTTTTACCGGCGCCGTTAGGGCCGATTACACCAACAATTCCTGCCGGAGGCAGCTCAAAGCTAAGGTGCTCAAACAGGAGTTTGTCTCCGTAGGCCTTGGAAACGTCCGTGAACTTGATGACCTTGTTCCCAAGGTGCGGGCCGTTAGGGATATAGATTTCCAGGTTATCCTCCTTTTGTTTTATATCGGCCGATGCCATCTTTTCATAGGCGCCGAGACGGGCTTTCTGCTTTGCCTGGCGGGCCTTGGGGGCCATCCTAACCCACTCCAGCTCACGCTCCAGGGTTTTGCGGCGTTTGCTCTCGGCCTTTTCTTCCTGAGCCAGACGTTTTGTTTTCTGGTCCAGCCATGAGGAGTAGTTGCCCTTCCAGGGGATGCCTTCTCCGCGGTCCAGCTCAAGGATCCAGCCGGCAACGTTGTCCAGGAAGTAGCGGTCATGGGTGACGGCTATCACCGTGCCCTTGTACTGCTGCAGATGGGCTTCCAGCCACTGGATAGACTCTGTGTCAAGGTGGTTGGTAGGTTCATCCAGAAGAAGCACGTCCGGTTCCTGCAGAAGCAGCCGGCAAAGGGCCACACGGCGGCGCTCACCTCCGGAAAGTTCCTTTATCTTCTGGTTTGACGGCGGGCACTGGAGGGCGTCCATTGCCCTGCTCAGCTTCTGGTCTATTTCCCAGCCGTTGCAGGCATCTATCTGCTCCGAGAGCTCTCCGTTTCTTTCCATAAGGGCGTACATCACGGTTTCATCCGTGTATATACTGCCCATACGCTCACAGTTTCTGTTATATTCACCAATGAGGTCCATTACATCTGCCACACCCTCCCGCACGACTTCGTACACTGTTTGCTCCGGATCCATCTGAGGCTCCTGCTCAAGGTAACCCACGGTGTATCCGGGGGCCCATACAACCTCTCCGCGATATGATTGATCCACCCCTGCAATAATCTTCAGCAGGGTGGACTTGCCGGCGCCGTTAAGGCCGATGATACCAATCTTGGCCCCGTAGAAAAAGCCAAGGTAGATGTCCTTGAGTATGACTTTGTTGTTGTGGGGGAGCACCTTGCTCACCCTGTTCATTGAGAATATTATCTTTTCATCGGCCATAGGCTAGTCTCCGTAGGGATTGCCTTCCTTCCACTCCTTGAGTTCATCTCCGTGCTTTGCCACGCAGTGGGCGTAGATGGACTCCTTGCGCCTTGAATCCAGGCCCTGCCACCAGCGTGTGCAGCCGGGATAAACAACAAGGGATTCATCTTCCTTCTGACCTGCCTTGGAGAGGCCCTTCCGGGCTATGCGCTCTTTCTCACTGATGGGGAGTGAAGACCACCAGATTTCAAGGTCTACGTTCTTTTCCATAATTATTGCTCTTTTGGTAATATTAATCTTCTTACATTGCATCCTGCGTAGTTGCCAAGGAATATGGCGGGATAATACCACAGGATATCAGGGCTCCACTGCCAGGCGGCCACAAGATACACAACGTCTGCAATTGAGTGGTAGAAGCCGCAAACTATGAACAGAGGCACGCCAAACAGCACCGGAAGTATGTTCCCCGTGGTGCGGTACATCCATACGGCAATGTCTATGATAAGGCCGCAGCCAACGGCGCGGAGGAAACTCCTCCAGGGGCCCTGGGCAAGACGCCCTGCAACGGCTGTACGGGCCCTTTCCACGGGTTCTCCGCCAAGGGACATCATGAGGAGGCCCAGAAGCACGCATGCAAGGACGTTGAAAAGCCAAATCATCACAAGGTCTCCGGTTTCACGCAGCGGCATGACGCCGGCACGCCCGGTATAGAGAAGGCTTCCGGAAAGCACTACGCCAATAAGGCCGAATGCAAAGATAATGGCTCCGGGAATGCCTCCCAGTGCAAGGTATCCGCATGCGCCAAGGCCTATCAGGATACCGGCAAAGAATGATTTTCTGTTATTCATAATCTGTGGAATCTTTCAAACGTTGCTTTTTCAAGGGCTTCACGGTCACTGGGGTGCGCAATGGAAATAAGGAGCCTGGCCCTTTCCTGGAGGGACTTTCCGTATAGGTTCACGGCGCCCCATTCGGTAACAACCCATTGGATATCGGCCCTTGGAGTAACCACTCCTGCGCCGGGCCTTAGGACAGGCACAATCTTGGGCGCGCCCTTGGTGGTGCGTGACGCCATTGCAATGATGGCCTTGCCGCCCCTGGAGAGCTTTGCACCGCGCACGAAGTCCAGCTGCCCGCCCGTGCCGGAATATATGCGCGTCCCTATTGAATCTGCGCACACCTGCCCGGTGAGGTCTATCTCTATGGCCGAATTTATGGACACCATGCCGGGATTCCGGGCTATGGTGCGGGGGTCATTGGTATATGCGATGTCCTTCATGAGGACGGCCGGGTTATGGTCTACGTAGCGATAAACATCCTCTGATCCAAGAAGGAAAGAGGCTACCACCTTGCCGGTATCTATGGCCTTGGCGGCTCCGTCAATGACGCCGCTGCGGATAAGCGCCAGGGCGCCGTCTGAGAACATTTCAGTGTGAAGGCCCAAGTGCTTGTGGCTGCCCAGGCATGCGCAGATGGCGTTTGGCATAGCGCCAATACCCATCTGGAGGCACGCTCCGTCCGGGATAAGTTCCGCGCAGTGACGCCCAATCTCAAGGTCTGTGGCCGATGGCTGCGCATACGTTTTAGTAATAAGCGGCCTATTGTCACTCACAAAGGCGGTGAAGCGGCTCACGGGCACCAAATTCCCCTCAGTGAATGGAACGTTGGGATTAACTACGCCTATGCGCTCACGGGCTACTTCCAGAGCAGCAATTGAGCAGTCTACAGACGTGCCAAGGGATACCATGCCGTTTTCCGGCTGCGAGACCTGTACCATGGCAACGTCACAGGGAAGGGCCCCGTTACGGTACATGGCCTGGGTTTCAAAGAGGTTTACCGGAATGTAATCTGCCAATCCCGCCTCCACGTTAGCGCGGACATTGGGCCCCACAAAAAAGCCCTGGTCAAAGAAAGCGCCGCCCGCCGCGTATGGCGCGGGGCCTTCCGTATGGAAGTGGTGGAAATGGAGATCCTCTACATCCTGGCGCTTACACAGGGCCTCCAGAAGGATATGAGGCACGCTGGCAATGCTGGAAAGGTGAATGTGGTCACCGCTCCTTACAGCCTTTACGGCCTCACTGGCCTCTATGAAGTGGAGATTGGTCATTAGAAAACAAAGATAGCATTTTTTGTGTTATATTTGCACAGCAAAAAGAGAGGAAATGCATTCAAGAGAAGAAAAACTCCAGGCTTTTGGCCGCCTGCTTGACATAATGGATACCCTCAGGGAAAAATGTCCCTGGAACGCGGAGCAGACATTCGACTCTATCCGCCGCCTCACGGAGGAAGAGGTGTATGAACTCAGTGAGACCATCCTGGAAGGTGACCGCCCCGGAACAGCCAAGGAAATTGGAGACCTCCTTTACCACATGGTGTTCTATGCCAGAATCGGCCAGGAAGAAGGCGCATTTGACATTGCCGACTCCATAAACAAGGTATGTGACAAAATGGTGTTCCGCCACCCTCACGTATTCGGCCCGGAAGCAGGAAAAGAGACCACCGCCAAGGAGATTGCGGATACCTGGGAACTTGTCAAGGCCAAGGAAAAAGGCGGCAACAAGCGCGTGATGGCAGGCATCCCCAAGGCCATGCCGGCCATGCTCAAGGCTCTCTCAATGCAGGAAAAAGCCCGCGGCTGCGGCTTTGACTGGGAAAAGAAGGAAGACGTGTGGGACAAAGTGAAGGA
>JAFZML010000015.1 GCA_017553255.1 Bacteroidales bacterium
AAATCGGCCTTGCTCAGCGCCCAGATAATCAGAGCCCATGCTCTCTACGGGGCGGTTGCAGTCCCATTTCACATAGTCTATCTTGTCCGACAGCTGCATGGTGCGGTCAAAGACGCCGTACACAAACTCCTGGACTTCCGGATTTGAAAGGTCCAGGATCCACTGGTTCCTCTCCTGAAGGATTTCCCGGCCCGGCGAACGGACCACCCAGTCCGGGTGCGCCGCTGCAAGGTTGCTGCGTGGATTCACCATTTCCGGTTCTATCCAGATGCCGAATTTTATACCCTTATCATGGGCGTAGGATGCCAGGTAATCAATTCCTTCCGGGATTTTGGCCGTGTTGAGCTCCCAGTCTCCAAGGCCCTGGGTGTCGTCGTTGCGGGGGAAGTCCTTGGCAAACCAGCCGTCGTCAAGGACAAAGAGTTCAAGCCCCATTGCCGCGGCGTCCTCTATCATGGCCGTAAGGACGGGCGTTGTGAAGGAGAAATAAGCGCCTTCCCAGCTGTTGAGAAGGGTGGGATTCACCGCGCCGCCGCCGTAAATCTGATGCCTCCTTGCCCACCTGTGAAGGTTCCGGGATGCACCTCCGGCGCCTTCCGGGCTGAATGTCCATATCATCCTTGGCGTTTCAAAGGTTTGGCCTGCCCCAAGGGGATATTCAGAGTTGAAGGGATTGATTCCGGCAATTATATCAACGCTTCCGCCGGTGCCGCGTGAAAAGTCAATCTGGTAGTTGCCGCTCCACTCAAGCGCGCCGGCAATTACGTCCCCGCTGGTTTCGCTGAACTGCTCGGCATTAATGCTCAGGAGAAACGACGGATTTGTGCGCTGCGTGGTTTGGACGCCCCTTCTGGTTTGGATACTAGTGAGGCCGAAGGGCACCGGTGTGCGCTCCACCTGCATCTCAAAGGCCCAGTCTCCGTGGAACTTTGTGAGGAGGAACTTCTCTCCGGGAACGTTCAGGCATGCCGATGCAAAACCCGTAAGCGTAACCGGCTTTTTCCCGGCATTGAGGATTTCGCTGTGGGAGGCTATGACGTTTTCCTTGATATAGGCCTCGTACACCAGTTTTACCTCCAGCAGGGTAACATAATCCTTGAGGGAAATCTCCGTTGTAGCTACTCCATTGGCCGATTTTTGGCTTACGCCCGTAACGTACAGCTCCGTATTCAGACTGCCGTCAGGGTACGTGACGGAAAGGGCCGTTGCGTCCTCCGTGAAGCCGCCGGCTACGGGGAAGGCATCGGCCGCCCGCTTTTTGGAATCCAGAAAAGGAGCCGTGTCCAATTTATCTCCGTAGCGGAGCTGCTGCAGCAGGCCATTCTCCGTGGTGCGGAGGATGAGCTGCGTGCTTTCCGTCTCAATGGAAATGAGCTGTGGCTGCACCTTGGGCACAGCCACAACCGTATGAGCCGCGGGCTTTTTGACTGGCTTTTTACCGGCACACAACGCCGGAGTTCCGGCAATGCACACAGCCGCCAAAAGGAAAAGAAGTTTTTTCATGTTTTGGATGGTTATGCTGCTACTGGACCCTCAGAAGGCCGTCTACCGCATCATTCACTTTTTCAAACACATCATTGAGGAGAGACCTGGTGCAGAAACCTTCAATTTCATAGCCCTTGTCTGTTTCCAGGGCAAAGACAATGTCTCCGTAGAGCTCATAACCCCGGCCCAGGAGAATTGTGGCCGTCATGTTGTCTCCCACGGTGGCGTCCGTACTTCTTGGAAGCATGAACACAAGGTGGCGCTCATTGAGGTTAAGGCTTTCCGTGAGGGCGTTGAGGGCGGGAGTGAAACGTACAACCTCCACTGTATTGGCGTTGATCCAGGACGCTATCTCCGGGCCAAGACGGCTCCAGTCCTCAAACTCACACTGCTTCACGGAAACTATTCCCTGATAGCTTGCAATGAGGAATGCGGGGACAATGTCATCGTCTTCGTCTTCAGGTTCAGGCTCTGTTTCAGGTTCCGGTGCGGGTGCAGGAGGTGCCTGAGGGCCTTCTGCCTCGGGAGCTGCTGCGTCCTCCTCTTCATCCTCACTCTGGGGATCCGGGAAACCGCAGTAATCCCTTATCTGGAAATACAGGCCCTTTTCCTCTTCCGTGAGTTCCTGGTCTGAGCAGATAATCCTGGCATAAAGGTTTGCAACCTTCTGCTTACCTTCTGCGTCCATCTGGGAAAGGAGGTTTATGGCCTCACGGTCTCCCATCTTGTTTGAACCGTAGTCTACAATTTCCTTGAATGTATCCTGCTCCAGCCCAAATGCCGCAAAGAAATCCACCATGGTGTTGATTTCTTCATCCTTCATCTGGCCGTCTGCGTTGGTGAGGCGGTCTGCAAGCCGGTAGATTGCCGCCAGGGTTTCAAATGTAACTCTCATAATTGGTTATTAATTAATTCATTGTGCGTGATTACAAATATAATAAAAATATTCTGTCCCGCAATCACTTCCCGCTCAGTTTCCCTGTCCCCGGCACGGCCGTTTCTTCGGCATATATTTGAAGGAAAAGTGTCCGGAGGAAGGCTTCGTCGCGTATTATTTCCCGTAGACGTGACAGAGGAGCCTCGTTGGGCGAACCGGGGATCAGAAGGTGGAGGTATCCGCCCTCGGCATATTTCTCATGCAGATGCTCCAGAGTGCGCTGCCAGTGGCCTTCCATATCCAGTTCCGGATAATGCGACAGTCCAAACTGAATGGTCCTTCGTATGATTGTTTCAGGCACTATCATGCGGTCTGCCTCTGCCACAAGGCATCCGTACAGGCTTCTGGGCGGCTCTTTGGCCGATGCCCTATGGTCTTCCGCCGCCTGCGCAATGAGTTCAATCTGGTCCGCGGTGAACAATTCCCTGAGCTTTTTATCGGCCCGGATAATCCTGCCGCTCCCAAGGTGGTGGGTTTTCCTGTCCACCTCAAGGCCAAGGTCATGACATGCCGCCGCCGCATACAGCACCTCAATGTCTATCTCAGAGTATTGTACGGCCATATCCATTGCGCGGGATATCACGGCACGTGCATGGTCTTCCCTGTGCGCCTTGTCAAATGCCGCATAACGCGGAATCACAGAAGATTCAATATACTCAGTCAGTTGCTTTCTCATATTGCAAAGATAGCATAATTGTTCAATTGCCGTGTTTGCACTCAGATTGCTTGTAATGGCTTTTTTCGCGCCAACACGGCAACGTTTTCTCGGAAAAACGCCATTTTCCTTGCCGTGTCGGCACCGAAATCGGCCTTATACGCGTTTTACGTGCAAACACGGCCACATGTGTCATCCTGAGCGCTCCCACGGACACAAAAAGGGCCATTTATGCGCCCCACGGTGTTCCACATTCCATTTCTCCCCGCGTGGTGGAGGCTAATATGCTGATTGTCAATTCGTTACACAATCTTCTACCAGAAAAAGTTCTGGTAGAAACTTCAGTAAGACACTGATAATAAGGCAGTTAAGCTCCACCACAAGGGGAGAACAATAGGAGCGCAAGATTCAGTAAAATATTGTATATTTGTATGTTGAATACAATGTGATGAAAAACCTGGGGAATATTGTAGCGGTAATGGCGGCCGGGATTGCTCTCACGGCTTGTGGGTACAGGGCGGCGCTGCATGCATCGTATATTCCGGAGGTGACGGACAGTACTCTGTATGAGGGCGTTAAGCCGGAGTATCAGCAGCTGGCCGCGCTAATGGAAAAGGACACCGGTATTCCTCCAAGCACAGGTAACACCGTGGGATTCATCCCGGACGGTGACCACAAGTTACAACTCATGCTGGATGACCTCCAGGCCGCAAGCAAGGCGGTGTACATGGACTATTACCGCATCTGCGCAGACTCTGCCGGAACAATAGTGCTGGACCTGATAAAAAACAAAGCCCTTTCCGGGCTGGACATAAGGGTGATGGTGGATAGAGCGGCGGAAATTCCAAAAAACCTCAGGGCCCTTAAAAAGCTTCCTGAATCCGGGGTTCTTTTCAACGGTTTCTATAAGCCCGTTTGGGTGCTGGACGGTCTTGTTCCCCCGGCCGGGACACACCGTGACCACCGCAAAATCCTCATGATAGACGGCACCACGGCATACATTGGCGGCCGGAACATCCAGGACAAGTATTTCACCTCCTGGAGGGATGCCGATGTAAGGATCACCGGCCCTGCCATTGAGCAGATTGCCACAGTGTACATGGAGAACCAGCTAAGGCTGAATCCCATGCCAAAGCCCCTCTACGTGAATCCGGAGCTCAAGGAAGCGGCTGCAAAGGACAACGTAATCGGCCTGACCCAGTTCTATGGAAAAACGGTGCAGGTAGTCCACGACTCCCCTACGGACAAGCGCCTCCCCATGAGGAACCTTTTTGAATGGGCCATAAGCCACTCAAAACGTTATTTCTGGATTTACTCCCCCTATACTCCCCCTCCAAAGTCCACGCTTAACCTCCTTAAGGAAGCCGCACAGCGCGGGGTGGACGTACGCTGGATCGTCCAGGGAGTAAGTGACGTATTCATGGAGGAGTATATTGCCGAATACATGTTCAGGGAACTTCTTGAAGCCGGAGTCCGCATCTTCAAATGGAACAGCGGGATAATGCACGCCAAGCAGTTCATGTCCGACGACTACCTCATGGCCATAGGCTCCGTGAACATGGACAACCTCAGCTTCTTCCTCAACTATGAGAATGAGGCTGTTATCTATGACGAAGACATTACAAGGCACGCTGCAGAGAGGTTCGTAGAGGACCTTTCCACCCACTGCAGCGAGGTGAGCCTTGAAGATATAAAACGCCTGAACATTTTCAGGAAGTTCCGCAACTGGTTCTTCTACACATTCGGCGGGCCGGTAGGATAAAGAAAAAACAATGAGACGTATACTAAGCCTGACAGCTGCTCTGAGCCTTTGCATAGGCGCCTATGCCCAGGAAGATGAGATTGTAAAGGACGGCTGGAACTTCTGCCCTCTGCCCTGCATTACTTATAACTCAGACCTTGGCGTCCAGTTTGGCGTTTGTGCCGATATCTTCAATTACAAGGGCGTATACCCGGATTACCGCCAGCGGTTCTACGTAGAGGCCTCCAGCTATTACCCCAGCTTCCAGACTCTCCTGCACGCCCAGTTTGACTCCAAGTACCTTATTCCAGGCATCCGTACCACGTTCAGCGCCAGCTGGCAGTATGACCCTTATTTCCAGTTCTACGGCTTCAACGGCGTTGAGCCTTTTGACTCCGCACTGTTCTCCGTTCCCGAGATGAGGACTGCCCGCTATTTGTACAAACGCTCCATGGTGAGAGTCCTGGCCGATTTCCAGGGCCCCATTGCCGGACACCTTAACTGGATAGGCGGCCTGTCATACTGGTATTACGGAACGTCGGACCTTGTCCATAAGGACTATGACCCTGAGTATACGCTCTACTATGAGTACAAGCAAAGGGGCTTAATCAAGGATAATGAGCTTTCCGGCCACAGGCTGGAAGTGAAGGCCGGCCTTGCGTTTGACTCCCGCGATAACGAAGCCGCCCCCAACAGGGGCATTCTGGCCGAAGCTTATGTAAATGTATCCCCTTCCCTCACCGGAGACGGATACAATTACCTGAGGCTCATAGCCCACTTCCGCCATTATATCACCCTATGGAGGGACCGCGTCGTATTTGCCTATCACCTTGGCTACCAGGGAACCGTAGGCAACGCCCCCTTCTATACCATGCAGAACATAGCCACGCTGTATCTCCGCCAAACCTGCAGTGACGGTCTTGGCGGCATGAACACATTGCGCGGCGTGCTGGTACAGAGGCTGGTTGGAGACACTTATGCCTGGCTCAATTCGGAAATCAGAATCAAGCTTTTCTCCTTCAAGCTGCTGAACCAGAACTGGTACTTTGGTATCAATCCGCTGTTTGACGCGGGCTTTATTCCCACACTTTATAAAGGAGAAGAACTTGCGGCATATTACGGCACCACGGTGGAGGAACTGAAGGCCAAGGCCATACTCCCCCACCTTAGTGCCGGTGGCGGCATCAAGCTGGCCATGAACCAGAACTTCATTGTTTCCGTAGAGATGGCTGCTCCCCTCAACGCCTTCACCTATGCCGACGGCACCCGCCAGACAGACGGCGATGAACCGGCCCTTTTCGTTGTACTTAATTACGTTTTTTAGATGAAACGCTATCTTATATCACTTGCCCTTTTAGCCGCCGTTGCATGCGGCCCCGCAAAGCCTTCTTTCAAGGAAAGGCTGGGCGCTGCGGTGGATTCCACCATTGCGTCATACACCCTGGACCAGAAAGTTTGGCAGCTCTTTATGGTTGGCACTCAGGAACTTGAAGACAGCCTGTGCCCCGTGGGTGGCGTCATCCTCTTTGGCTATGACGTGAGGGATTCGGCCCAGCTCCGTCATCTTACGGACAGCCTCCATGCCCTCCCCGGAAGGCCCCTCCTCTCCATTGACGAGGAAGGCGGCAGGGTAGCGCGCATAGGCCGAAACAAGGCTTTTAACGTGCCCAGG
>JAFZML010000164.1 GCA_017553255.1 Bacteroidales bacterium
CCCTTACCGGTATTCTGCTGCATGGTCTCTGCGGTTTCCTTGTATTTTGTGAGATAACCGTAGATGATTACTTCGTCACCAACCTTAATGTCCACGTCCTTGTCCTGGATGAACTTACGGTTTCCAAGATAGTTCACCTGGTATGCCTCAAAGTCTTTTTCAGTGTTGGGGTCAAACTCCTTGCCGTCAGACATATAGAACGTTGCGTTACCGTAGCTGTTGCCGGTAAAGTACTGCTCCACTTCCTTGTACACGCCAATCTTGTGGATGAAGCCCTTTACATAGTATGGTTCATCGCTGGCAGCGTTGTCCGTGGTGATATGCTCCATCACCCAGGCGTAAGCCTCAGAGGCGCTGAAGGCGGTTTCAGGTGTTTTACCGTCTCCGCTTGCTATGGTGCCTTCCTGGCTTACAGCTATGCTTTCTGTGAAAAGGCCGGCCATGAAGTTGATGCGGGAACTGCGGCTCTTGCCTGAGCCAAGGGCATCTACTGTCACATTGATTTTGGTGACGCCCTTCTGGCCCTGGGCGGGAACAACGTGCAGCCAATCCTGGGCGGCGCTGGGAATGAGGGCCTGCCAGGCTTCTGATGAGGTGACTGTTACCTCTACCTGCTTGCCGTCTGTACCGGCTTCAATCTTGTTCACGTCTACCGTGATTCCGGCGGGAATTTCTTCCTGCTTTGCGCAGGCGAAAGCTGCGAGAGCGATCACCGCTCCAAAGAACAGATTCTTGATTTTCATTTGTGGGTTATTAATGGTTAATATTTGCCTGTGTTTAACTCACAAATATAATCATTTTTTCCAGTAATAAAAATCCCGAGACCTTTAAAGGTCCCGGGATCTGTTGAGAAATTACTTTGGACTTACTCTTTCACTTCCTTTACATGGGAAGCGTCCCAGAGTCCAAGAATCTTACCGGCCTTGTTGTAAGAAGCGATGCAGGTTACATCGTACTTCTTGCCAACTTCCATGTTGAGGTAGAACTTGTTGTTCATCACGATAGGCCACTCGTTGGTGCCGTCGGTCACAACGCCTTCCATGTCACCGGTATCGGTTTTTTCCTTGCCCTTGTCGTCAAAGACGGGATGACGCTCATCCTCACCCGTTGAGACGGGATAGGTGGCTTTGATCTCATCCTTCACCTCAAGGCCCTTGATGGTTACAAGGCGGTATGCCCAGGTGTCCCAGTTGTCCACAATATTCTGGAGGGTGGTCTCCGTTCCCTTAGGAAGCTTGGTGGGATCCTTGGGAGCGGCGGCAGCCTTACCCATTGCGCTGTTGAAGCCGGTGCCCTGGGGAACATTGTTGTAGACGGAACCCTTAGGGCCGAACACGCGGCCGGAGATAACCTGGCCCACGGAATACTTGTCTGCGCTGTTATAGAGGGTGAGGCCAACCTCGCCGTCTTCCACAAACATGTAGCTGCCGCTGGTGTAGGTTACAGTGACCGGCTTGGTAAGCACTATATCAAAGGGCTTCTTTGCAGCGCAGATGTCACGGATGTCCTTCAGCGTACCCTCGGCAACTTCGGCCTGCTGGGTAACGGTGATGGTTACCTCTGAAGTCAGGGTTTCTTCTTCACCCTTCTTGTTCTTTTCCGTCTTTACGCTCTTGAACCAGAGTTCTCCGGAACGGGCTGCGCCGGTGGTGTTCTCAGTAGGGGTAACCTTGAATACAAGATTGCCCTTGCTGTTAACGGTGTAGGTCCTGTCAAGGACAAGCCAGTCTGTCTTGGACTCAAAGCCAAGGCCGGTACCCTTCTGTTCCAGAACAAGGTCGAAGGACTCACCTTCCTTACCCACGTAGATTGTGGTTCCCTTGGGAGAAGAAAGGAGAGCTTTCTCCACTTTGATAACGCTTGCGTCCACCAGTTCAACGGTTGTGCCATAGAGGCTGTAGGGGCCTTCAACGGTAACCTTGTCACCAATCTCGATGCCGAAGCTGCTCCAGTTGTAAGAACCGGTGGCGTCCACGGTACCGTAGATGTAAACGGTATTGTCTGAGGTGTCGTCCTTGAGATACCAGTTTCCATAGTTGGTGTTGGCAATCTTCTGGCAGGAGCCGGTGATGCGGTAGGTCTTGCCCTGGACGGGTGCGAAATCGGGATCTTCGCCGAGGAGCTGCTTACAGGTAACGGTTGCCGCCGATGCCGGTGTACCAACGGAAACCACAATGTTCTGATACTTGTCACCAACCTTTACCTTGAAAGTCTGGGTGAAAGAACCAAGGTCGTCGTCTTCGGCGGGATCTGCGCCGTTGATCTTCTTGAAATAAGCCTTACGGTTATCCTTGAAGGTAACGGTGGTTTCACCGGCGCTTCCTTTGGCAGGAGAGACAGACACCCAGGAATACTCTTCCAGCTGATTTACATCAATGGACTTCTTCTTGGTCTTTTTCTGTGCATCCAGAACGGTTGTATCCTTGGCGATGTCATAGTCAAGTGTCCACTCCTCTGTAGCGGTAACCTTGATGGTTGCGGTGCCGTCTTCCTTGGGGATGGTCACGTAAAGTTTATCGGCCTGGAATTCACTCATCAGGTGAGCGCCTTCTTTCTCGCAAGCCACTGTTGCCGCAAGGGCAAATACTGAGAGGATGATATATTTTGCTTTCATTGTTTGATCCTCCTTGAATTAGTTGAACAGATACTTGATGCCGATTGAAGCATACCAGCACTGGCCCAGGCTGTGGTTGGGGACAAATGTCTTGGTGCTGCCGCTGATGGCGTCAGGAGTGGAGAAGGTGGCGTAACCTTCAGAATCAACGCCCTCATATTTGAGGATGCGGGCGTCTGAGCCGATAGCCGGATTCAGATACTTGGATACGCCCCAGCTGGAGTTGAAGAGGTTGAGAACGTTCTTGATGTCTGCGCTGAGCTGCAGGGTGTTCTTAACCTTGCCGATCTTAACTACGAAGTCGTGTTTGTAGCTGATGTCGATGCGGTGTACCCAGGGAGAGTAAACGCTGTAACCTTCGGCATACTGGCCCTGATGCTTGGACAGATAAGGATCGTTGTGAACGAAGTCCATGAAACGGTCTCTGTCGCCCTCTGACTTGAAACGGAACTCACGGTTCTCCACCTGGGCGTCTGTAGGAATGTACAGGGCGTCATAGTTGTAACCGTCACCGTTCATGTCGTTGGTGGTCATGTAAGAATAGTTGTAACCGCCCCTCCAGGCCTCATAGATGAGGGAGTAGTGGTTGCCGCTCTTATCATGAGCGGTTGCGGAAGCAACTACGCGGTCAGGGGTAACATACTGTGAGTTGTGAAGGTCAATGTAGTTGGGGCCTTCCACGGTGGGAACATAGGTGAATGCAGATTCAGCTGCGGAACCGGGCATACCGGTGATTTCCTTGTTCACGGTGTGGGTGTAGGCTGCCATGAGGCTGAGCCACTCTGCGGGCTGTGCGTTCACGGTTACGTTGGCGCTCCAGCCATAACCCTTGGAAGTGTTCTCAAGGACAAAAGCCTTGGTTCCGTTACGGAAATCGTCGGGATAGATGGGACGGTTGTCCACGCCGTTGAAGCGGGCGAAACTTGAAACATCCTTCATGCTCCAGTCGGAGATAGCCACAGCGTTGATGGTCTTGTTGAAGATACCTTCCACGGAAACGGTGAGAGGGAAGCTCACGGGGATGGTGTAATCAACGGCCAGGGAGGTCTTCCATACCTGAGGCATCTTGAAGGAAGGATCCACGGCGTTCACTGCCGAAGGAACGGTGCCGTCTTCAGGGCTGATAGAGCTGGGATAACCAAGAGTCTGGAGTTTACCAAGCAGGGCGTCGATGGTAGCCTTGCCGTTTTCATCGGTTACAAGACCGCCGGCGAACTCATCAATGGAGAAGCCCTTCTTGGCTGCATTGGATGCGTTGATCTGGGCCTGGTACTGAACCATACCGGAGTTGGTGGGCATATTGGTGAAGAACACCAGAGGCAGACGGCCGCTGAAGAGACCGGTACCGCCACGCACCTTCAGGCTCCTGTCTCCGAATACATCCCATGTAAAGCCCACGCGGGGAGATACGGTGATGCTGGAAGCAGGCCATTTACCGGTGTCGATATGAGTTTCCTGATAATTCTTGGCCTTGGGATAGTAAGCAAGTTCCTGGATGGCGGCATTGGTCATGAGGTCCTTGTTGTCAAAGAACAGACCGTCAAGGCGCAGGCCGTAGGTGAGCTTGAATTTGTCTGATACGTTCCATTCGTCCTGGGCGTAGAGACCGGCCTTGTAGAACTGCACGCGGGCTGCAGGGGATTTCTCTCCGTTGTAGCCGTAGGTGAGGCACACAATCTCAGGGGTTGCCTCAAGGGCTTCCTGCACGGTCTGACCTGCATCCCAGTTGTAACGGTAATAACCGGTACCGTTACGCATGTACTGGTTGTCGGCCATCTGGTACTCGAAGCTGAGACCTCCGGTGATCTTGTGGCTGCCGATATAGTAAGTAAGGTCATCCTTTACGTTGGCGATGGTGTTGTGAACGGCATTGTTCCAGGTGAAGAGCTCATAACCAAGGGCAATGTAGTTGTTGTCTCCCCTGGTGATATCGATGAACGGGAATTCATCTGAATTGGTGCCGCGGATATCGTCAAGCTTGGAGAAGGTGGCCAGGAACTGGTTTGAAAGGTTGTCAGTGAGACGGCTATTCAGATCCAGTGACCAGGTATGCACCGTATTGTTCATGGAGTACATGGCGTTTGAATAAGCCATGGATGACTTTGATGTACGTGCATCTACCATACGGGTGCCACCGTCCATGGAAGAAGCGTTAGGGCTGCTCCAGTAGGTGTTTCCGGTGTAGTTGTAACGGAGTGCGAGGTGATGCTTCTGGCTGATGTTCCAGTCCAGGCGGGCCAGGATCTTGTAGTTGGATTCGTTGGCGGGGAAGTCTGTGTAGGAACCGGTGTCATAGCCATATTTCTGGGCAATATAGTCCTTTACAGCCTGAAGGTCTGCGGAGGTGGTGCGGGAAATGTAGTTGTCAGGGACAGCCACGCCATCTTCTGAAGCCCTCCAGCGGTTTGCGATGGTAGGGGTCTTGACCATTTCAGCGTTCACAAAGAAGAAGAGCTTGTTCTTCACGATGGGGCCGCCAAGGGTGAAGCCGTAGGTGGTGCTGCGGTCTGTGGCACGTGCGCCGGAGATTTCATCACCGTCTACTGCATTACCGCGCATGTTCTCGTTCTTGTGATAGATGTAAGCGGTGCCCTTGAAGGTGTTGGTACCGGACTTGGTGATGGCGTTCACGCCACCGCCGATGAAGTTGGTCTGGCGGACATCGTAGGGAGAAATAACAACCTGGAGCTCCTCAATGGCATCAATGGAGATAGGGTTGCCACCGCCGGGGAGGTTGGAGTTAAGGCCGAAGTTGTTGTTGAAGTTTGCGCCGTCAACGGTGAAGTTTGCGGTACGGCCGTCAGAACCTGCAAAGCTCATTCCGTTACCGCCGTAAGGTGACAGACGGGTTACGTCCGTGATGCTGCGGTTAACGGTAGGGAGGCTCAGGATCTGGTCATTGGAGATATTGGTGACAGCTCCGGTACGCTCCTGGGCGGCGAACTTTGAAGTGGGTGAGGCCACAACCACGGTACCTTCAAGCATTTCATTGCTTTCCGCGATTTTGGCGTTGAGGGAATAGGTTTCCGCCAGCTGGAGGACAACACCGGTGTAAGAAGCATCAGCGTAGCCAAGGCAGCTGAAATCCACCTTGTAAGGACCGCCGGTACGCATACCCTGGATGGAGTAGCGGCCTTCGGCGTTGGTGACTGCGCCGTAGATGGTGCCGGAAGGTTCATGCTGAGCCAGCACGGCAGCTCCTACGACAGGTTCGCCGCTCTGGTCCACCACGCGGCCGGAGAGGGCCGATGTGGTCACCTGAGCATAGGCGACAGTGCCCGCAATCAGCGTAGTGAATGCGAGCAGAAGGCTTTTAAAAGCTTTTCTCATAGAGGTTTTGATAATAATAAATATTGATACTAACTGAGTAGTCTACTCTAAAACCGGTGCGAAGTTACTACTTTTTCGGAAATCTTGCAATAGGATAGATTCTTCGTTTCACTCAGAATGACATAAAAGGATAA
>JAFZML010000016.1 GCA_017553255.1 Bacteroidales bacterium
ACCAAGGTCTATGATCCCAAGGTTATACGCATTGCCGCCGTATTTGCCATAATCCTCAGTTTCTGCCCCAAGTTCAGCGCCCTTATCGCCTGTATGCCGGCTTCTACAATCGGCGGCGTTTCCCTGGTGCTCTACGGTATGATTTCAGCTGTGGGTGTACGCAATATAGTTGAGAATCAGGTAGATTTCACCAAGAGCCGCAACGTTATTGTGATGGCCCTCATTCTGGTTCTTGCAATTGGCATCAAGTACGGCGCAGGTGATGCCATCAACCTTGGCTTCACAAAGCTCAGCGGTCTTGCCATCGCCGCACTGGTGGGAATCATCCTCAACGCCGTGCTGCCTGGAAAGGACTATGAATTTGGAGCCAATCCGGAAGCCGACAAAGCAGTGAACTTTGAGATCAACCCTTCACTCCGCAAATAGCATAACACCCGGCCTGCAAGCCGGGTGTATCTTTTATAACTAATTCATAAACTACGTTTTATGTTCAAAAAAACTATTCTTACCTTTGCTCTTGCAGCACTTGCCTTCGGCCAGGTTGCCAAGGCCCAGACCAATCTCCAGGTGTTCTACGATTTTGGAAAGGATCGCGGACACGTTACCACCACTCTGGAAGGTTTCTACGGAGACAACTGGGGAAACACCTTCTTCTTCATCGACTATGATTACAAAGGACTCAACGCCGACAAGAAGAACGTCACCCCTTCCAGCACTTACTTTGAGATTGCCCGTTGCTTCAACTTCTGGCAGAATGTTCCCGTCCTTAACGGCTTCAGCCTCCAGGTAGAGTACAATGGCGGTCTGCTTCTTGGCGCCCCCGCAGGAGATGCTTTCGTGGGTTATGGAATCAATCATGCCCTCCTTGCCGGTATTGATTACTTCATCCACAGCCAGGATTACAAGAACACCCTCAATTTGAAGGTTCTGTACAAGAAGATTCTTGGCGCAACAAGCAAGGTTCCCATGCAGTTCACCGTTGTCTGGGGTCTGCAGGACCTGTTCGGCCTTAAGGGCCTTCGCTTCAGCGGTTTTGCCGATTTCTGGTGGCAGGATCAGTTCCTCTTCCCCTGGGCCGACAATGCCGATGCCGGTTACCGTGACTTCACCAAAGGTGCCGACACATTTGTTACCTTTATCTCTGAGCCTCAGCTCTGGTACAATGTGGGCCAGCACTTCGGCGTGGACAACCTCAACATTGGCGGAGAGGTAGAGCTCAGCTACAACTTTGGAACCCTCCAGGGCTTCCGTGTACGTCCCTGCGCAGGTATTAAATGGGTCTTTTAAGTAGGAGGAATACCCCATGAAACCTGCTTTTGAAAAGCTTTTTGGCTTTGACAGCAAAGTCAATTCCGTACGCACTGAAATCCTTGCAGGCGTAACCACCTTCCTCACCATGGCCTATATCCTGGCCGTGAACCCCGGAATCTTCAGCGCACTTCCCGGTATGCCCGCAGGCAGCGTTTTCACCGCTACCGCAGTTGCAGCCATCATAGGTACCCTTATCATGGCCATCTACGCCAAGAAGCCTTTCGCCCTTGCCCCCGGTATGGGCCTCAACGCCTTCTTCGTGTACACGGTGTGCCTTGGAATGGGTTACACCTGGCAGTTCGCCCTCACGGCCGTCCTGCTTGAAGGTGTCCTTTTCATTATCCTTACCCTCACAAAGGTCCGCAGCTGGCTCCTTAACGCCATCCCCGGAACCCTCAAGAAGGCAATCGGCGCAGGTATCGGCCTGTTCATCGCTTTCATCGGCATGCAGAACGCCGGTATCATTGTGAACAATGACGCCACTCTGGTAGGCCTTGGCCATATCACGGAAGGCAAGGCCCTCCTTGGCATGATCGGCCTGTTTATCACCGCCGGCCTTGTAATGGCAAAGATCCGCGGCGGCATCCTTTGGGGTATCCTCATCACCACGGGCCTCGGCCTTGTGATCAAGGATCCCGCAACGGGAGAGGCTATCACCAAACTTACCGGCGTAGTTTCTCTTCCCGCAAGCGTAGAGCCCATCGCCTTCAAGTTCGAGTGGCACAATATCCTTACCTTGGATATGCTGGTGGTTGTTTTCACCTTCCTGTTCATTGATATGTTCGACACCATGGGCACCATCATCGGCGTGCATCAGGGCGCAGGCCTTGTCCCGGAAGGCAACCGTAAGGACGACATCCCCGGCATGGAGAAAATGTTCCTGGCCGATTCAATTGCTACCGTATGTGGCTCCTGCCTTGGAACTTCCACAACCACCACTTACGTGGAAAGCGCAGCCGGAGTAGGTGAGGGCGGCCGTACCGGCCTCACCGCCTTCTCAACGGCAATCTGCTTTGTGCTGGCTCTGTTCTTCAGCCCGCTGTTCCTGGCCATCCCCGGCGCCGCAACGGCTCCGGCACTTATCATTGTTGGTGTAATGATGATGTCTCCTCTCAAGAGCATCCACTGGGAAGACTATTGCAGGGCTATCCCCGCTTTCCTCTGCATCATCACCATGCCTCTTGCATACAGCATCAGCGACGGTATCCTCATTGGCGTTATCTCCTACGTGCTCTGCCACGTTGTGGCCGGCAAGTTCAAGGACATCTCCGTAACAATGTGGGTTCTGGCCGTCCTGTTTATCTGCAAATATATATTTATCTAATTATTGATCTTAATAATGAAGGCAGCGTCCCGAAATTCAGGACGCTGTCTTTATTTTTTGCTCTGCGCTATTGCTTTATTGAACATTGCCACCAGTCTTTTGATGGTTTTCTCCATGCTGAATTTTTCCAGGCGCTCAGCGTGGGCGAAGCCTGATTTCCACCTTTCTTCAGGCCTGTCAAGCCAGTAGTCTATACGGTGGGCAAGGGCTTCAGGATTCTTGGCGGGGAAGAGGTTCTTTCTGGAAACTGCAAACTGGGATGTCCCGGTGAAGGGGCCTTCGGCAATTATAGGAAGGGCGGCCTGCTGGATAGCCTCCATGATGGAGAGGCCTTCTACTTCAATGAATGCGCAGTGGACGCAGATATCTGAATTTGCGGCAAGATTCCTTAGTCCGTCACGGTCAAGGAAGAAAAACTCCGGTTCATAACCCAGAATTCCCTCCTCATACAGTTTGTGGGCTTTCTTCTTCATGTCCGCTTCCTTGAGGCCGGTGCCGGCAAACTGGAGCTGGATACGCTTGGCGTACTTGCTGTATTTCATCGCATTAAGGAGAGTATACTGGTCCTTTTCTGCGGAAAGGCGCCCGATACACACAACCCGGAGGGGCCTGGCAGGATCCGTGTAATCTGACGGGGGAGTAAGAGGCCTTATGCACTTGTCCGGGATAATGCCGTTGGAGATGTGGAGGAGTTCACCGGTGAAATGATAGCGCCTCAGGCGGTCCTGAACGTTCTGGGTGGGGCACTGAACATGGCTGCAATGGTTGAACGTATGGTCTCTCCAGGCCTTTAGAATGACCCTGTTGAGTCCCTTCCAATTAATGAGGGGGCCGAAAGCCATGGTAATGTTCTCCGGGTGCAGGTGATATGTGCCGGTAATGGGCTTCCCCAGTTTTTCACAGATATGGATCATCCTGTCCTGGATCACAAAAGGCTCTTCAAGATGGATGACATCGGCCCATTTTGCGGCTTCTTCCATAAGGGGAAGATTGCTTTGGGCGTAATAATATCCGTTTTTTATTACAAGGAAGTTTACAAGGGGGAATATGTAGTCTTCCAGAAGGTATTCCGGCTGGGGACCGCCGGGGTTGTGATTTGGGCCTGAGAGGACTCTTACCTCCTGGCCGGCTTTCTTCAGATAATCTACTGTACGCCTGGCCGAAGCAGACAGCCCGTTGCCGGTGGCGTAGAAGTTGTTTACAACAAATAGAATTTTCATAATCAATAGTTTAGCTGTAGCTCATCCACCCACAGCACGCTGTCCGTGCTGCCGGTGAACTGCTGGGCATATCGGCTTGATGAAACCGAAATGACGATATTTGTGGGGGTGCTGTCCTTTTTGTAGTCTATGGGAATCTCAAAACGGATGTACCCCTTGGTGTCTTCCTTTACATACAATACCCCGTAACCTACAAGGTCGGGGTTGGTTTCCGCGCTTTCCTCCTGGAACGACTCATCCGTGGAGTCAATGACCTGGAGCTCCTTTCCGTCACGCAGGGAGATGTCAAGTTTGGCATTGTCCATTGTGCCTTTCAAATGGCGCATTTTCTTGCTTGTCACGTCAATTGTCCCCGGACTGTAATGGAGATAGCCGGAAAGGCTCCTGGGACGGCCGGAGAAGGGGACTCCCAGCTGGATTTTGGCTCCGGAGAGTTTTACAAGGCCGATGAATCGGCCGGTGTAGATTGTTCCTGCCACCAGAATGCCGAATACCTGTTTGGTTTCCACTTTGACTGCGGCTTTTCCCTTGCCGGGAACTGCCACGTGCTGGTATTCAGGGGAGGCTCCGTTAATCCCGATGATGCTGAGACCGTGGTTTGCGGTGTCCCAGGTAATATTCTTGCCGTCACTGGGGTAGGGGTTCCAGCAGCCGTTTTTCCTTGTCCAGAGGTCAAAGCTGCTGTTTGGAAGCTGCTGCTGGCCGAATGCCACTATGCATTCAAGCCCCACAAGAACCGATATTAGAGCCCTTTTAAGGTTCATTATCCTTGAAAAGCACCTGGAGAACGTCCCTGTATTCATCGGCCCAGCCGCCGTTTATCCAGTCGTGGGAACCGGGATACTTCTTATACACGTGCTCATAGCCTTTGCGGTTCATGTAATAGTGGTGCCTCAGCGTAGCAGGGCGCGCAAGGTCCCATTTGCCGGCAAAAAGGTAATATCCGGACGGAGGATAGTTCAGGTATTCATTTGCCATCCTTTTGTGGAGGCTGCCGTAGAAAGCTTTCCTGTATGCGTGATTCTTTCCGGTAGCGTAGAAATACGGAGACATGGCTATGATGTAGCCGAAGGTGTCAGGATTGTTTGCCCCGAAGTGAATGCTTTGAAGCCCGCCAATGGAAAGGCCGCCTATGGCCCTGTGGTCTTTGTCCGGAATTGTGCGGTACAGGCTGTCAGTGAGATTTACCACGTCATGGATAAAGGACCATTCGGCCTTACCGTCAATCTCAAAGATGGATTCATAGGCTCCTTTGAAACGGGCGTTGTCATAATCTTGATCACTGTCATACTGGTTGATGTTTGGCATCACCACAATGCAGCGGCTGGCAAGACCGTTTCTCCACAGACTGTCCGTAGTCTTGTAAACATCCCCGAAGCGCACCCAGGAAGTTTCATAGCCGCGGGCGCCGTGAAGGAGATAGAACACGGGAAAGCGCTCACTGGTCTCATAGTAGTCCTTTGGCAGGTATACTATCATTCTTCTGTGGGAAGGACCGGTGACGCTGCAGGAATACTGGACTTCCTCCACAAGATTTTCCGGCTGGTAGTCACGGATGGCCGGGCCGGCGTGGTATCTCTCACTCTTGTGATCGATAAGCCACACGGCACAGCCTGAGCACAAAAAAGCTGCCATGGTAAGAGCCGTGACAGCTTTTGCAAAAGCTTTGATATTACTAAGCCTCAGGAGCAAGGGTGGTATAAACGTTTGTGACGTCTTCATCGTCTTCAAGAAGGCCGGTGAGTTTGTCAAGGGTTGCACGCTGCTCAGGGGTAACCTCCTTGAGGTCCACGTTGGGGATCTGTTCAAAGCCTCCGGAAATGAGCTCATAGCCCTTTTCCTCAATGTATTTCTGGATTTGGCCGTAAGCGGTGTAGTCTCCGTAGATGGAGATTTCCACGGTTACGTTTTCATCCTCATCCTCTACTTCCTGCTTGAAGACTTCCTCTGCGCCGAAGTCAATGAGCTCAAGCTCAAGTTCATCCACGTCAATAGGCTGTGCGGGGTTTTCCTTGATGCGGAAAACGCACTTGTGGTCGAACATGAAAGCCACGCTGCCGCTGGTTTGGAGGGAACCGCCGCACTTTGTGAAATAGCTGCGGACATTTGCCACGGTGCGGGTGTTGTTGTCTGTTGCAGCCTCCACCAGGTATGCAATGCCGAAGGGGCCGAAACCTTCATAGATGATCTCCTTGAAGTCTCCGGATTTGGCCTCAGTTGCTTTCTTGATGGCGCGTTCAATGTTTTCCTTGGGCATCTGCTCACTCTTTGCCTCTGCGATGAGGGCGCGGAGACGCGGGTTACCGGTAACCTCTGCGCCGCCCTGCTTTACGGCAATTGTGATTTCCTTTCCAAGTTTGGTGAAGGTTTTGGCCATGTGGCCCCAACGCTTCATCTTGCGTTCCTTGCGGAATTCAAAAGCTCTTCCCATATTATTCTGCGGTTTGGATACGGCTGATGTACTTGTCAATCTCCATTGCCTCAGGGGCGCTCATCCACTGATCCTTGATGGTTTTGTAGAAGGAGAGTGCCTTGGCGGGGTCACC
>JAFZML010000165.1 GCA_017553255.1 Bacteroidales bacterium
GATTTTGCCGCAGCCAGTATCTCTTCTGCTGTTTCATCTCCTACCCAGGCTCCGCAGAATTCATCCAGGAACTCCTGAGTCCTTCTGCGGCTTGCCTCTTTTTCTTCCTCGGACTCAATATACTCCGTAGCTTCTTTCAGTACCTGGTTAACGTACTCATTCACACTGATTTGCTTTTGCTTTGCAGCAGTTTTTACCCTTGCAAGCGTAATACTGTCCAGCCTGAATCCTGTTTGCACCCTGTTAGCTCTTTGTGTTAGCATAATTCTCAATAATTTGTTTGCAAATATATGATAACATTTTTAGTTTTCAAATAGATAACACAAAAAGATGCCCGGTCAAAGCCGGGCATGACATTATCTGAAGGTGTTTTTGTTATTTGGCGCGGGTATAAACCTGGATTGGACACCCCTCAAAGTCAAAGTGCTCACGGAGTTTATTCTCCAGGAAGCGCTTGTAGGGGTCCTTCACCCACTGGGGCAGGTTGCAGAAGAAGGCAAACTGCGGGGTGCGCGTGGGAAGCTGCGTCACGTACTTGATCTTGATGTACTTTCCCTTCCATGCCGGCGGCGGATAGTTCTCAATTTCCGGAAGCATGGCATCATTGAGGGCCGATGTAGGGATTTTCCGGGCCATATTATCTGCCACGTGGGCGGCGGCGTCAAGAACGTCCAGGATGCGCTGCTTGTTCAGCACTGAGGTGAAGATGATGGGGATGTCGTTGAACGGAGCCAGACGGGACTTGAGGTTTTCCGTGTACTCCTTCATGGTGTTCACGCCCTTTTCAAAGAGGTCCCATTTGTTCACCACTATGACGCAGCCCTTGCGGTTTTTCTGGATAACGTTGAAGATGTTCATATCCTGCGCCTCCATGCCAAGGGTGGCGTCAATCATAAGGATGCATACATCCGAATGCTCAATTGTGCGCATGGCCCTCATAACGGAGTAGAACTCAAGGTCTTCCGTCACCTTTCCCCTCTTTCTCATGCCGGCGGTATCTACAATCATGAATTCATGGCCGAATTTATTGTAGTACGTTGAAATTGAGTCTCGGGTGGTACCGGCAACAGGCGTGACGATATTGCGTTCCTCTCCAAGGAGGGCGTTGGTAAGGGAGGATTTACCCACGTTGGGGCGGCCCACTATGGCAATGTGAGGGATGTCGGCGTGGTCATCGGCCTCACCGTCATCTTCAGGAAGGACACGCAGGACCTCGTCCAGCAAATCTCCTGTGCCGGAGCCGTTTGCGGCCGATATACTCCAGACTTCTCCCAGCCCCAGGCCGTAGAAATCGAAGGCGTCGTACATCTTTTCACCGGTGTCTACCTTGTTCACGCACAGGATGACGGGCTTTTTGGAGCGGCGGAGGATATCGGCAATCTCAGAGTCATAATCCGTGATGCCGGTGGCGGCCTCGCACATGAAGAGGATTACATCGGCCTCCTCTATGGCTATACCTACCTGACGACGGATGGCGCCCTCGAAGACGTCGTCAGAGTTGGACGTGTAACCGCCGGTGTCCACCACGGAGAACTCCCGGCCGCACCATTCGCACTTGCCGTAATGACGGTCACGGGTTACGCCCGCCGTCTCATCCACAATGGCCTGGCGCATTCCCACCAGGCGGTTGAAAAGGGTACTTTTGCCCACGTTCGGGCGCCCCACTATTGCTACTAGTGCCATAAAAATGTTCTATTTAAGATACTCTCGCTTCGCTCGGTATGACACCTTCTTTGTCATTCCGAGGCCCGGAGGGCCGAGAGAATCTCATATCACTGTTGTTTTTCCAGTTCATACAACGCACAGCTTCGGCAGGCATCCGTAAACTCACCGTTGCAATGCTCCGGCTTTGTGCCCTTTTTCCGGGCGGCCAGCATTTCCAGTTCCTCCTGTTTGGCGCACTTGATTCCCAGCTTCTTCATGTTGGGATTTGTGGAAATTTCTCCGTCCGGGAAAGGCCGCTTGAAGAAAAATATGTTCACGCCCAGCAGAAGCACCGCCAGGCCCACAAAAACTAGTGCTGCTAAAAACGTCTTCAAGCCTATAACGGGAACTCAGAGGAAATGGGCTGGTAATTGTATACGCGGAGTATCATCCTGGCAAAGGTCTCGGCCAAAGATACCACGCGGAACTTGCCCTGAAGGTGTTCCTGGGCCGGATCCAGAGGGATGGTATCCGTCACGTAAACCTCCGAGAGGGCGCTCTTGTCTATCCTTTCATAAGCCGGACCGGAAAGCACTGCGTGAGTTGCGAATGCGCGCACGCTGTTGGCGCCACGCTTCAGGAGCTCATTGGCGGCTTCCGTAAGGGTGCCGGCGGTGTCAATTATGTCGTCAATAATCACTATGTCCCTGCCTTCTACCTCACCGATGGGCTGGATACGCTCAATCACATTTGCCTTTGCGCGGGTTTTATGGCAAATCACAACCGGGGTATGGAGGTATTTTGCATAGGAGTGAACCCTCTTTGCGCCGCCCATATCCGGGGCAGCCAGGGTGAGGGTGTCCTTGTACTTCCTTTGGAGCTTCTTGAGGATGTCAAGGAAGTCATAGCTGGCGTAGAGATGGTTCACAGGGAGGTCGAAGAAGCCCTGGATCTGGTCTGCGTGGAGGTCACAGGTCATCACTGCATCGGCCCCGGCAACCTTGAGCATATTGGCCACCAGTTTTGCGCCGATAGACGTACGGGGCTTGTCCTTGCGGTCCTGACGCGCCCAGCCGTAGTAAGGGATAACGGCTATGACTCTATCGGCCGAAGCCCTTTTGGCGGCATCTATTGAAAGCAGGAGCTCCATAAGGTTGTCCGTTGAAGGGAACGTGGACTGGATGATGAAACACGTTGCGCCGCGGACGCTTTCCTGGAAATACGGCTGAAATTCTCCGTCACTGAAACGGGCGATTTCCAGGGGGCCCAGGGTAATTTCAGGATCCTCCGGAGACTTCATACGGTTCATAGCATCAACTACCTTTTCCGCGAAATAGCGGGAAGCATCACAGGTAAACAGCGCCAAACGGTGCTCATGAAGAGTGCTTATCATAGTGTTTGAAGAATTGATCCAATGTAATCCAGTATTTCCTCCTTCCCCGTCTTTTTGGCCGATGAACTCACAAAGCACGGAGGGAGTTCCTCCCATTCTTCCAGGAGACGTCCC
>JAFZML010000166.1 GCA_017553255.1 Bacteroidales bacterium
ACGCCTGCGGGAAGCGAAATAAACGCCAATACCCGCCCAGCTGTCGTCGCTGGCGCAAAAAGTGCCGTGACGGCTGTCCAGGGTGGCCTTCAGGTAATTATTCCTCTTCCTGCACCCCACAATACTCTGACCCGCCGTCAGATCTGTTCCGTGATAAAGAGTCACGGCCGGAATAAAGATATCTATAACGGTCCATACAACGCTCTCGATAATCAGGACAGACCCGTGCATCAGGAAGTATTTGCCAAAACGTTCAGGGAACATAAGGATCCACTTTCCCACACTGTCCGATCCTTCTTCCGGGCTGCACGGGGCAAGGACCTCCAGAAGAAAGTCGTAGAGCCCCGCCAGGCAATGCACGGCGATATTGTAATATATGGCGTTAAGCAGCCTCAGGGGCGTTAGGACAATGTACAGGGGAATTGTGAGGACTCCAAAGAAAGTCCGCAGGAATTCCCTGGTCTTGTCCGGGAAACGGTTGCGCTTGATAAAATACCTCCAGGGCGACGCCAGGAAATGCTGGAAGCGGTTAAGCAGATACGGTACAAGGGAAACTATAAAGTATATGAACCAGAGGATTTTGCCGATTATGTTCCCGCCTATGTCAGGGTTCAGTTCATCGGCAGCCCAGCGGAAGATTACAATGCCAACAAGGCCCAGTGCTATGAGGCCGCCAATCTGAAAGTTGTGGAAGATAAGATATGTGATTGTGCCGCCAATGAGATAGAACATGAGCGAGCCCAACACAATCTGCAGGATTTCTTCCTTGAACGCAAATACAATAAGGACAACTATAACTATCAGGATTACCCTCAGGACCTTCCAGATCCAGGCCATGACGGATTTAAAGGTTATTGGGTCATCCTCATAAAGGGGGCCGGGATGAGGGCCTACGGGTCCCTTGTATGTTATGTACTGACGGTTTACAAATCCGTGCTGCGTGCCGAATTCTATGCAGGCCCAGTTGGTGTCATAGATGGAAATGACAGTAACGGTATCACCAGCATTCCTGGTGGTCATTACCCCATAGTTTGTCCCGGGGCCGGAACGTACGTTCACCTTCTCCCCCGTCACGGTGTACAGGCCCACCTGGGCCCACGCAACCTCAGGAAGAAAGAGAAGCAGCGCAGCAATTAATGTGACAAGGATTCGTTTCAACATTAAAAATCAATCTCCACCGGAGGTGCGGTGAAGGAATTAATGCTGGCGTGGGCGCCCGTGAGAAAATACACTGCCGTGTTGGAGTCATTTTCATCGTACATGCCGCGGAGGCTGGGATATGCATCCAGCATGGCCTTCTTGATCTCCACGCGAGGATCCTCAACCAGGGTGGCTGTGATGCGTAGCCACTCATTGCCGTTGAAGGCGCAAATGGCAACCTTGGGGTTTGCGGCAATCTGCTTTGCAACGTTTTTCACGTGACCTGTTTGGATATAGAGCTTGCCCTCAATTATTTCCGCTGTGCCGAATGGCCGAATCTGGGGCTGGTCACCGTCTACGGTGGCAATGAAATAGTGTCCTGTGTTGTGCAGGAAATCACGTACAGTTTGCATATTATCCATATTTACTGATTCATAGGTGGATGGTTCAATTACCTGTTTCTGCGGGGCCTGCTTGCAGGAAAACAACATGAGCAGGGCGGCAAGGACTGTAAAAATGTTTTTCATGGCGCGTAATTGTTTCCTCAAATATAAACATAAGTATTGAAAAGAACGCTAAAAAATTGTATATTTGGTGAGTCCAAGAAATAATTCACAGCCATGAAAACAATAAAAGAAGTCCTCTATGAGTGCCAGGCGGCAAAAACCGCAGTCCTTGCCACCAACTTCTATAATTATGAAACCCTCATTTGCGTGGCAAAGGCCGCCCAGGCAATGAATGCGCCCGTGATGCTCCAGCTCACACGCTCATCCATAGACTATATGGGCCTTCACACAGCATACAAGATGGGGCGGCAGGTAATTGAAGATTATGGTCTCCAGGGATATATCCACCTGGACCACGGCCCCAGCCTGGAACTTGTGCAGCGCTGCCTGGACGAAGGTTTTGACTCCGTGATGATAGACGCCTCGGAGAAGCCCTTTGAGGAGAACGTGGAAACATCGGCCAAAGCCGTTGAGATGGCAAAGCCCTACGGTGCAAACGTAGAGGCGGAGCTTGGCTATGTGGCCAAACTTGGCCAGGAGCAGGGCGGCGGCTTCACCACGCCTGAGCAGGCCGCGGAGTTTGTGAAACGCACGGGGGTATCGGCCCTGGCGGTGTCCATCGGATCGGCCCACGGATTTTATAAGCTCCCTCCGCATCTTGACATCCCCCGCCTTGCAGCAATCCACGCCGCAACGCCCGTGGCGCTGGTCCTGCACGGCTCCTCCGGCATTCCCCATGACCAGGTCCGGGAGGCCATTGCCAACGGCATAGTGAAAGTGAACCTTGCCACTGAAATCAAGGACAATTTCATGCGCGCGCTCAAGAAAGTGCTCTCAGAGAGTGATGAGATTGACCTCCGTAAAGTGTTCCCCAAGGCCATGGTGCCCGTGGTGGAGCTCCTCAAGGAAAAGTATTCTGTAACCGGCGCAACAGTTTAAAATATGGATTACAAGGTATTTGTAGGCCGATGTTGGGAAACCAACGACATGGGCATAGCCAACCACGGCAACTCAGAGAAAGAAGTGCCTCTGGAGAACGTGGTTGAAGGTTTCAACATAATGGCAGACTACCACGACGCCTCCCCCGCCACCGTCATCTCGTTCAAGGACGGGAGGCTGGTTTTCAGCTTTATGGGAAAGGAAATTGTGGTGGAGCCGGGCCATATCTGGAACTCGCCCATGCATCGCGTGTATAATCCCTACATCTATGAGGCCGAAGGATACCTTGTCCGCGTAGAGAAAATATATGACCAGGCCGATGAAAAGAAGGCCGCCAAAAGGGTTGTGAAGCTGCTTGATATGATGGGAAACCACTCCGTGGAGGAAGGCTGCCCCATTTGGAAGAACATCCCCCTGGCTCAGGAGCTTCTGGACATACTGCATAACAGGCTTCCCATCAGCGGAGAGTATCTGGACGCATCTGAAATAATGTTTGCCTGCGACTATATCTTCATTCATGAACTCCTGAACCAACGTGATGTCCCCCGCCTGTGCCTGGAATTCCTGCAATTACGCAAACTTGCCCTCAAGGCCCAGAAATCCACGGATGTCAAGTTCCCTTCAGAGTGCGTCCTTGGGGTAAAGGAGGCCGATAACATCCAGAACCGCCTGGACTTTTACATAGATCCTTCCGTTTCAATGGAATGGTGGGTAGATTATGTGAACGCGCACCTTCTCTTTGACCCCGTGGAGCGCACTCCGGAATGGGAAAAAGTCATTTATGAAGTGGAAAAAGCCTGCGACCGTAAGCTGCGCGGCGTTCCCCGCGGCATGGGATTCTGCTTTGAATACTGGAGCGTAAAGAAGGCCGAACTCGCCAAACGCGGAATTGAATGGAAGACACCCCACCAGATGAATCCCCGCGTAATGTTTGACTAGCCTATGCTGGAAAAAGTAGTTTCCGCTATCAACTCCTTTGTATGGAATCCTGCCCTGGTTGTTCTTCTGATAGCCGCCGGGCTGTATTTCTCCGTGCGCACACGCTTTGTCCAGGTACGGCGCTTTGGGCTTATGCTGCGGTCACTGTTTTCAAAGAAGGAGGACGGCAAGGGAATATCTTCTTTTGAGGCATTCTGCATTGCTCTTTCCGGCAGGGTTGGCACAGGCAATATTGTGGGCGTCGCCACAGCCATAGCATTTGGCGGCCCCGGAGCAGTGTTCTGGATGTGGGTGGTGGCTTTCTTTGGAGCATCCACGGCATTCGTAGAATCCACACTGGCACAAATCTATAAGTTTCCCCACTCTTCCGGTTACAGGGGCGGCCCGTTCAGTTTTATAGAGCATGGTTTAGGAAAGCGTTGGATAGGAATTGCCTTTGCTGTGATAACGGTTCTTTCCTGCGGCCTGTTCCTTCCCACCGTACAGTCAAACGGTGCCGCTTCGGCAATCAACAATGCTTTTCCAGTCACTCCCCTCCTTGCCGGAATCGGCCTGGCGGTTCTGCTGGGGCTTGTGATTTTTGGCGGAGTAAAGCGCATCGCAGGAGTTGCATCCATTGTTACGCCGTTTATGGCGCTGGGGTATATTGTATTGTCCATCGTCGTGATCGGGTTCCACATCACCGAGGTTCCGGCCGTGCTGGGAGCCATTGTTAAAGGCGCTTTCGGCCTAAATCCCGTTTGCGGCGGCATCATCGGCTCCACCATTGCCATGGGCGTCAAGCGCGGCATCTTCTCCAACGAGGCCGGCCAGGGCACCGGAGCCATCGTATCGGCCGCAACAGATGTGCAGCATCCCGCCCAGCAGGGCCTTGCGCAGGCATTTTCCGTGTATGTGGACACTCTGCTGGTATGTACCGCAACG
>JAFZML010000167.1 GCA_017553255.1 Bacteroidales bacterium
CTCACACTGCTCTTCGACTGTGCGCATATCGGCAGGCATTTGCATGGGGAGGAGGGCCGATGGTTCAAAGGCTCCGCTCACCACATCCAGAACAGCCTGGTTTTGGACTCCGAACGTCAGAAGCACGGCGTCGGCATAGGGTTCAAGCTCTGAAAGGACGGCAGGGCGGGAGAGTGCCACCACAACCACCACAGGCTTGTTTCCCATGGCCTTACGGGTGCTCAGGACAAGGTCAAGATCGGCCTCGTTGTAGGTCTTAACCGTCTTCCCTTTGTAGCTGCGGTTGGTGAAACTCTCCTTTGGATCACCTCCGGCTATGGATTCAGAACGCGCATAGACTGCTTTGTAAGGCCGATATTGAAGGCTTATAGGCACATAGCCATTGCCCCCGCGGGCGCGGTCTGCCACGTCATAACCGGGACCGGAAGCAGGCTCCTTAATCATCACAAGCGCAAAGTCCGCCTCCTGAGGCGTTGCTGCAATCTCGTAATACTTCTCTACGAGTTCCAGGTCGATGGGATAATCCCAGTGCGCCTCCGGCCCCATAAACAGGCCAAACATTCCGGGCATCTGAGGATAATAACGCTTTGGGATATATACTTTGGTTTTACGGTCCTGTAGCGGCAGCACATTTCCGTGATTTTTCACCATCACAATAGACTTCAGCTGCGCCTGGTAACCTGCTTCCATGAAAGAAGGATTGCCAACCAGCTCAGAAGCTGCGGCGGGATCGGTATAAGGATTCTCAAACAGCCCGGTGCGGAAAGAATTCAGCAGCAGGCGTACTGCGGAAGACTCAAAACGCTCACGTGCGTACGCGGGGCCAAATTCGTGCACAAACATCTCATAAGCTTCCAGGACCGGCTCCTTGTTGTTGTTTCCGCCAAACTGGTCAACTCCGGCTTTCAGAACCTCATAATGCCTTTCACCAACAGATAGCTCTTCCACGCCCCAGCACTTACCGTCAAAGGATTCTATGGCCTTATTATCATAGGTAATATTCCAGTCCGTGCATACAACACCTTGATAACCATACTTGTCCCTAAGTAAATCACCAATTATATATGAACTGAAGTTGTTTCCTACATTATTGCCGGAAGGATCAATTCCATAAGAAATTGTGTAATAAGGCATTACGGCCGATGCACATCCAGTGCCGCCATCAAGGGCAAATGCGCCATCGACAAAAGCACGAAGATGATAATCAAATCCATCGCCCGGGTACACGGCATACTTTCCGTAGTTGAAATGAGCGTCGCGTCCACCTTCTTCCGGACCGCCGGAGGGCCAGTGTTTAACCATGGCATTCACGCTCTCCGTGCCCCAACCGTCGCCGGAGGACTGGAAGCCGTCCACATAGGCCCGTGCCATGTCCGTATCCAGTAAAGGATCCTCTCCAAAAGTGCCGTTGAAGCGGCTCCATCGGGGTTCTGTGGCCAAATCAATCTGGGGGCTTAAAGCCGTGGCAATGCCCATGGCACGATACTCGCGCGAAGCAATCGACCCAAATTCCTGAACCAGCGCAGGGTCAAAAGTGGCCGCCAGTCCCAGGGGAGTGGGCCAGAGGGAAATCTGTCCGCCGGAGCCTAGGTTGAACTCTGCGGTAGCCGCGGTCTCATTGCGGGGATCGGAAGAATTATTGGCGGGAACGCCCTGGCCGATGCCCTCTACCAGCGCCTGTACGTTGTTGTTCCATCGTGCGGCCACCTCCGGGCTTTCCACCTTTGTAACCAGCACTGCGCGGAGGTTATCCTCTACCAGGAACTTCCACTGGGC
>JAFZML010000168.1 GCA_017553255.1 Bacteroidales bacterium
AACTCCCTGGCTACCTTCAAGCCCATCGAGCATCGTCTGGAGCCCGTTCTGAGCATCAAGGACGTCCTCTATATCAATGACTCCAAGGCCACAAACGTGGACAGCGCATGGTATGCACTTGAATGCCAGAAGCGTCCCGTGGTGTGGATTGTAGGCGGAACAGACAAGGGCAATGACTACAGCGTCCTGAATGACCTGGTCAAGGAGAAAGTGAAGGGAATTGTTTGCCTTGGCGTGGACAACAAGAAGATCCATGAGGCCTTTGGCGGCATGGTATCCCGCATGGAGGATGCCCTGAGCGCCCGTGAGGCCGTTCAGAAGGCCGCAGCTATGGCAAGCGCCGGAGACGTAGTGCTCCTTAGCCCCTGCTGCGCCAGCTTTGACCTTTTCAAGAATTACGAAGACCGCGGAGAGCAGTTCAAGGCTGCCGTCCGTAACCTTTAATACTATATGGCAGAAGAGAAGAAAGAAGAGCAGCAAGGCCGGCTTGGGTCCCTCTTTAACCTGATGGACCGTTTCACCGGAGACAAGGTAATCCTCCTGATTGCCCTGTTCCTCATGCTCATATCCGTTGTGTCCGTATTCAGTTCCACGCCGCTGCTTGCAAGGGAACTGGGAACGGGCAGGATGGATATAATGCTGGACCAGCTCAAGGCCGTTGCAATGGGCTTCATCTTCATCTTCCTGCTGTATTTCTTCGGCCGGGTAGAGATTTACCGCAGGCTGTCAATGCTGGGCTTTGCCATTACCTTCGGCATTCTCATAATTCTGGTCCTTAACCTGAACCTTGGCATAGTGAAGGCCGGTTCCATCAACGGAGCCCGCCGTATCCTTGTGATTGCCGGGAAGCAGATCCACGTGTATGAGTTTGTGAAGGTGTTCATGATAATGTACCTTGGCTGGGCCCTTGACACATTCAAGCGCCACGGGTTCACCCTCCTGCCCTGGCTGGCGTGGAAATATCCCAAGCTGGCCTTCCTGGAGAAGGACTTCTCCCAGAAGATGTTCTACATCTACCTTCCCATCATCCTCACCACGTTCATGGTTATGATGGGGTCCAATTCATCGGCCCTTTTCATCGGCCTCATTATGGTCCTGATGATCCTGGTGGGCGGAATTGACGGCAAGGACATCGGAATTATGGTGGGCGTGCTGGTTGTGGGCGTTGGCGTGATGCTGCTGGCCTGGAAGGCGGGATTCCTAAAGGAAAGCCGAATTGGAACCGCCATCTCCCGCATTACGCAGGACGACGACGCCGTGATGCAGAAACTCCTCACCTCCCCGCGCGGTTCCAAGGACTTCAACGACGCCCGGGACGAGCTGAAACAGCCCGTGAGCGCCCTCCTGGCCATAAAGGAAGGCGGAATATTCGGCAAGGGAATCGGCAACAGCACACAGAAATATGCCACCCCGGTCATATTTGGAGACTATATGTTCAGCTTCATCATTGAGGAGAGCGGCATCATTGGCGCAATTCTCATTATCCTGCTGTACTTCAGCCTCCTTGCGCGGGGCACCCTGGTTGCAAAGGAGTGCGACAAATACTATGACAAGATGATTGTGACGGGGCTCATTATCCTTGTCACGGGCCAGGCCTTCATGCACATGGCCGTGAACGTTCACCTGCCGTTTGTGCCCCAGACCGGCCAGACGCTCCCGCTGGTGAGCCACGGAACCAACTCCCTGCTGGTGTTCAGCATAGTTTTCGGCATACTTCTGTCCATTTCCAAGGACGCAAAGGAAAATATTGCAAGGCGTGAGGCCGAGGCCGAAGCCGAACAGATAATTGTCCACGACGACGACGAGTGGACGCAATCTACAAGCGTATGAGTGAGTACAAAGCAATAAGAGCCATTGTGAGCGGCGGAGGCACGGGAGGGCACATCTTCCCGGCCATCTCCATTGCCGACAAACTGAAGGAGCTGAATCCTGACACGGAAATCCTGTTTGTAGGGGCCGATGGAAAGATGGAGATGGAAAAGGTCCCCGCAGCCGGCTACAAGATTGTGGGCCTCCCCGTTGTGGGCCTTCAGAGGCAGCTTAACCTCCGCAACATTGTGAACGACCTCAAGGCTCCGTTCAAGCTTCTCAGTAGCCTCAGGGCGGCAAAGAAGGTTGTGAAGCAGTTCAAGCCTGACGTTGTTGTGGGCGTGGGCGGATACGCCAGCGCTCCCCTTCTCTGGGCCGCCACGGGAATGAAAATCCCCGCCGTAATCCAGGAGCAGAACGGATTTGCGGGCCTCACCAACAAAATGCTTGGTTCCCGCGTACAGAGTATATGCGTGGCATATGAAGGCATGGAAAAGTTTTTCCCGGCCGATAAGATTGTGATGAGCGGAAACCCCATCCGTAAGGATGTCTCGGAGCCGTCTACCCCGGAGCAGAAGGCTGAAGCCATGAGTTTCTACGGCCTTTCACCGGAGAAAAAGCACCTTTTTGTGGTGGGCGGAAGCCTTGGCAGCGGCACCCTCAACAGGGCAATGATGCACTGGATCCAGGACGGCTGCCCCGGCGGAGAAGACATAGAGGTGATTTGGCAGTGCGGCAAGTACTACAAGGCCTCTACGGACTCTTTCATGGCAGCACACCCGGACGTGAAGGGTATTAAGCACTATGACTTCATCCAGCGGATGGACCTTGCCTACGCCGCCGCAGACGTTGTGATTTCCCGCAGCGGCGCCAGCACCGTGAGCGAGCTCTGCGCCATGGGAAAACCCACCGTGTTTGTTCCCTCGCCCAACGTTGCCGAGGACCATCAGACGCATAACGCCATGGCCCTCGTCCGGAGGGAGGCCGCCCTCCTTGTGAAGGACTCCGAGGCCATTGACGAGCTCCTTCCCACGGCTATCGGCCTTCTTGGCAGTCCCCGGAAGCTTGCTTCGCTCTCCAAAAATGCCCAGGCCATGGCCCTGCGCAACGCCGCTCAGGTTATTTGTGATGAAATATATAAATTGGTATGAGATACACTCGCTTCGCTCGGTATGACAGTCCTTGTCATTCCGACTGAGCGTAGCGAAGGAGAGAATCTCAAATTTACTAAATATGAAGAATGTTTATTTCATAGGAATCGGTGGTATAGGCATGAGTGCCCTTGCCAGGTACTACAAATTCAAGGGCTTCAGCGTGGCGGGTTATGACCGTACGCCGTCAGAGCTCACGGCTCAGCTTGAGCAGGAGGGAATCTCCGTGCACTACGAGGACCGCCCGGACCTCATCCCCTCCGACGTAAACGAAACCCTCATTGTGTACACGCCGGCAATTCCGGCCGATCTTGGTGAGCTGGTGAAAGCCCGCGAAGGCGGTTATGCGCTTCTCAAGCGCTCCCGCACCCTTGGTGAGATTGCCCGCGGACAGAGGTGCCTTGCGGTTGCCGGAACCCACGGAAAAACCACCACCAGCACACTTACGGCGCATATTCTTACCGCATGCGGTGAAGGCTGCAGCGCTTTCCTGGGCGGTATTTCCCGTAACTATGGAACCAATCTCCTGATGTCCAAAACCAATACCGTGGTAGCGGAGGCCGATGAGTTTGACCGGTCCTTCCTTCAGCTCTACCCGGAGATTGCGGTGATTACGGCAGTAGATCCGGATCACCTGGACATCTACGGGGACTATGCCCACGTGGTGGAGGCTTTCAAGGCTTTTGCTTCCCAGGTGAGCGGAACGCTCATCGCAAAACTCGGCACACCCATTGTGCAGGAAGATACCAAGGCCCGCCTCCTGAGCTACCATTACACTGACTCCAGGGCCGATTTCTATGCAGGCAATCCCCATCCGGACAGCTGCGGATACTTCCACTATGACCTCCACTACCCCGGAGGCGTGATTGAGGACGTACGCGTAGGCGCTCCTGGCTGGGTGAATGCCGAAAACAGCGTTGCAGCAGCGGCAATTGCCCTTTCCTACGGCATTGAGCCTGCAGCGGTGAAAGCTGCCATCGGCACTTTTGAAGGCGTAAAACGCCGTCTGGAAGTGCACGTAAACAGCCCTCACCTCTCCTACATTGACGACTATGCCCATCATCCCGCAGAGCTTGCAAGCGCAATCTCTTCCATGAGGGACATTTTCCCCGGCCGCAAGCTTACGGCCATATTCCAGCCCCACCTTTACACCCGCACAAGGGACTTTGCCCATGAATTTGCGGAGGCTCTGTCTAAGGTGGATAAACTCATCCTCCTTGACATCTACCCCGCCCGCGAGGAACCCATCCCCGGTGTAACTTCTGAGATTATTTTCAAGGACGTTACCGCCCCTGAGAAGGTTCTCCTAAAGAAGGAAGAGCTTATGGATTACCTCTCCAATGAGCCCCTGGACGTACTTGTGAGCTTTGGCGCCGGTAACATTGACAGATTCATTGAACCTATAACTGAACTTCTTAAGAGCAGATTATGAAGCCTTTTTTCCGGCGGTCACTGGGCCTTCTTCTGATCATAGCCTGTATGATTCTCTGGAGCTTTACGCTCAGGATGTCACGCAGCACGCTCCGCACGCGCACGTGCCAGGGTAAAGGCACCCTGGACGTGATTGTGACGGACTCCCTTCAGAGGAACTTCGTGGGCCGCGAGGATATTGAGCTTTGGCTTGACAAGGAGTATCGCGCTTATGCAGGGCTGCCTCTGGACAGCGTGGACCTTACGCGAATAGAGAGCATCGTGACCGGGCACAGTGCCGTAAAGGACTGTGAGGCTTGGCTCACTGATGACGGCATCCTCCACGTAGAACTGTCCCAGAGGGAGCCCCTGGTGCGATTTGACGACGGCGCCGGCGGTTTTTATGCCGATGCCGAAGGGTTCATCTTCCCGCTCCAGGAACGCGGCGGGGCCTCCGTCCCGGTTGTTGACGGGAAGCTGCCTTTCCGCATTCCGAAGGGCTACAAGGGCCCCCTGAAGGACCCTGTCCACAAAGAATGGATGGACCGCATCCTCCACCTTGTTTCCGCCATGAAAGGCACGGTGTGGGAAACGGACATCCGGAGGATATCGGCCTCCGAGGACGGAGATCTGGTACTTTTCCCCCTTGAGGGCAAGGAGCGCTTCATCTTCGGCCAGCCCGTAAATATTGAAGAAAAACTGTACCTCATGGAAAGGTACTATGATAGCGTGGTGCCGTCAAAGACGCCCGGCTATTACAGCAAGGTGGACCTAAGGTACGGCGGACAACTTGTTTGCAGAAAATAAAACCAAACCATATATGGAAGAGAAATACATAGCCTCAATTGATCTGGGAAGCTCAAAATTCGGGCTTTGCGTGGCCAGGGTAATCGGCGACGACGTCCAGATTGTGTACTACAAGGAAACGCCGTCGGACGGTATCAGGGCCAGCATGATTACCAACCCCATGAAGGCGTCGGAGCGCCTCAAGGAGGCCATCGCCGAGGCCGAGAAAGAGCTCATGATCCACATCCTCCAGGTTGTGGTGGGAATGCCCCGCTCCGAGGTCACCCAGGTCACCGCTTCCGGCCGGATAGAGCGCACCAATCCGGACGAGTATATTTCGGCCGAAGAAGTGCAGGCCCTCAAGTCCATTGCGCTTGAGACCTATCCCCTCCCCAATCCGGAGAAGCAGATTATGTACGGCGCCGTGGCCCAGTCCTTCTCAATTGACGACGAAATCCAGCTTGTGGAAAGCGACGTTGTTGGAACGCTGTCAAGCGCCCTGGAAGGCAATTTCAAGGTGTTTATCGGCAAGCGTGGAGCAACAGTGTCCCTTGATAAGATTTTCAATCAGCTGGGCATAGCCATAGCAAAGAAGTATTTCCTTCCTGACGTTGTTGCACGCACGGTCCTGAGCCCCGTGGAGATGTCTTCCGGCGTGGCTCTGGTGGACGTTGGTGCGGGCGTGACCTCCATTGCCATCTATCAGGGCGGCATCATGAGGCACTACGCTTCAATCCCCTTCGGCGGAAAGAGCATCACCAACGATATCCGCACGGAGTGCTCCATCTCCGACGATTTGGCGGAGAAAATTAAGAAGCGCTTTGGCGCCTGCCTCCCCGGGAAATTGGCTTCCCTCAGTGAGAAGGTGCTGCAAATCCGCACTACAGAGCCATACAAGGAGGTCCCGGTGCGTTATATCTCAGAGGTTGTAGACTGCCGCGCACGTGAAATTGTGAGCGCCATCCTCTACTATATCCAGGAAAGCGGCCTGCAGAATTCCCTGCGCAGCGGCGTGGTTGTCACCGGCGGCGGAGCAGAGCTTGCAAACTTTGTGAACCTTGTGAAGGAGATGTCCGGCTACGACGTCCGCAAGGGTTATCCGCGCTATATGTTCTCCGCATCCGTGGGAAGCGGGGTTTACAGCACGGCGGCAACATCGGCCATTGGAATGGTGCTGGCAGCCAAGGAAGACAAGCTTCCTGACTGCGTGAGCGTGCCTGAAAAGCCGGAAGAGCCTAAGGAGGAAGAGACCATTGAGGTGGAGGTGACGGATGAGACTCCCGTCCCTGACAGCCTCTTCAGCCCTGAGGAGATGGGGCCGGCTCAGGAAGAGATTTCTGAAAAGCCCAAGGAAAAGAAGACCAAGAAAGTCAAGGTGCCCAAGCCCAAGGGAGAGAAGACCGGCTTCCTTTCCATTTTCTGGAACACAGTTGAAAACACCGCCCTCAAGATTTACGACGAGGCTAACAAACAGTAGGAGGATACGTTATGAACTTTGACAAAGACATCATGCCCGACAACTGGGGCAAGGAGAACTCCATAATTAAGGTTATCGGCGTAGGCGGCGGTGGCTGCAATGCCGTGAACTACATGTACAAGCAGAACATCCAGGGCTGCAGCTTCATTGTGTGCAACACTGACGCCCAGGCTCTGCAAACCAGCGAGGTCCCGGTGAAGATCCAGATGGGCACGGGCGGGCTTGGCGCGGGCACTGACCCTACCGCCGGCCGTAACGCCGCCCTGGAAAGCCAGGACGAGATTGCCGCCAAGGTGCTGGACTGTGGCACCAAGATGCTCTTCATCACCGCCGGTATGGGCGGCGGCA
>JAFZML010000169.1 GCA_017553255.1 Bacteroidales bacterium
ATGATAGTGGACGTATGGAAGGGTTATGGCAGGTTGTATATGGAGAAGGGCCAAACCCGCAAGTCCCTTTCCTATTTAAGGAAGGCCGATGCCTACTACGCCGCCCACCCGGACTTTGCGCCAAACTTCCGTACGGAGAACCTGGACGTCATGAAGGAGGTCCTTTCCCGGCAAAAAACGCGGCTGGGACGCATTACAGGAGTGCTTGTGGCACTGATTCTAGTGGCTGTGGGCTTTATCATCGCGCGCCGCAGGATGGCAGGAACGGAGGAAGATCCGGGTTCTTCGGCCCCCGCACCTGTTTCGGCCAAAGCCCCGGAACTCACGGACCGCGAGAAAGAGATACTTGACCTTCTTTCCAAGGGCTATACGGCGTCCCAGATTGCCAGTGCGCTTAATCTTAGCCCGGAAACCATACGCTGGTACCGCAAAAAACTCCTGGTGAAATTTGACGTAGCCAATACCCCGGAGCTAATTTTCCAGGCCCGGGAGATGGGGCTGCTATAGGAGTACAAATTCGGAGTTTTTTGTATATTTGCACCATAATTATTGCAACCATGAAGAAAACTGTTCTTTTTGCCGCCATTGCAGCACTTTACACGCTGGTCTCCTGCCAGCCCATCCAAACCTACGTGAATTCTTATTCGTACATTGTATCCTATGACGAGTACGGTTCTTACGATATCCATGAGGATGCCAGCACCATCTTCAACGAATTGTGCAACGCCGTAGGTTGCCAGCCCAAAGTCTACAGTTCGCCAAGCACCGTCCCTCAGGACGACGCAAAGAAGGCAGCCTGCAGCAATGTGGTGAAAAAGAATGAAGAGCTTGGGAAAAAAAGTGTATATATGCGCTTCTGGCTTATCCGTCAGTTCACTAAAATGGAATCCCATACCTTTGTTGAGGATACCATTGCCGTGTATGAGATGGGTGACGCCATGTTTACCCCTTATGCCTTTTACAAATACACTTCAAACTATGATGAGGCATACAAAGCCTTCCAGGAAAAGATGAAAGACCAGAGAGGAACGGAGCTGTATAAGGAATGCGGCCAGTCTTATATGGCCGTAAAGGAGGCTTTCAAAAAATTCATGGACACCAAGGATGCCAATACCGGCGCCGCAGCCATCACTTCCCGCCCCTGGAGGGATAACGATGCCACCATTAATTTCATCAAGGAAGGCTGCGACATCATCTATGATAACAATTCTGACGGGAAGTTCCCTGAACCTCTTACCTACACTGTTTATAAAAGACCATTCCCTGCCGGTGGAGATATTACGCCCCTCTGGTCAAAGACCTTTGAAGGCAATGTAGAATAAAAATTCTTGCTTTTTCAGTTTTTTTACGTACTTTTGCAGGCTGACTTTTCCGTAATGTCAGCTGGTTGAAACGTAAAAACTCCATCCGGTGCGACTGGCCCGGAGCTAAAACAGGAATGAGATATGCTGAGTATCTTCTACAAGGAAAACGGAAAAATTCTCCTCTCCCAGTCGGAGAAAGATTTCCCTGTCATCAAGCTTGAGGACGTAGTGTGGATTGACCTAGTGCAGCCATCAGGTGCGGAAAAACGTGCCGTGGAAGCCTTCCTGGGCACTGAAATACAGTCCCGTGCGCAGGCGGAGGAAATTGAGTCGTCATCCCGTTACTTTGAAACGGACGACGCCATTTTCGCAAACACCAACTTCCTCACCCCCGGTCCGGAAGAATATGGGGAGCAGGCCGTGTCGTTCACAATCGTGGACGACACCCTCACCACGCTCCGTGAGGTGCCGCTGCGCTCCTTCACGGACCTTCAGCGCAGGATGCAGGTGAATCCAAAGCAATATCCTTCAGGCTTCAGCGTTTTTGCCAGCATACTGGATCAGCGCGTAGACCTTGATGCCGATATGATTGAGCTCCTCTCAAAGGAAATCTCCCAGTACGCAAAGCAGATCAACGACCAGGAAGACATAGACCAGGAGCTCCTCATTGATATTTCCCAGATGCAGGAAAACACCATGGTGGTGCGTGAGAACGTAGTTGACAAGCAGCGCCTTATCAGTAACCTCATGCGATCCACAAAGGTGCCCCGCAGCCTGGAGAACCGCCTGAACGTACTCCTGCAGGATATCAGTTCACTCCTCAGCCACACCAACTTCTGCTTCGAGCGTCTGGAATACCTCCAGGACACCGTGGTTGGTCTTATCAACCTGGAGCAGAACAAGATCATGAAAATCCTTGCCGTGGTGAGCGTGTTCCTCATGCCCCCCACCCTCATTGCCGGCTTCTACGGCATGAACGTAAGGCTTCCCATAATTGCAGCAGATAACCCCAACGCCAACTTCTGGAACTGGGTAATCATTGTAGGCCTCATGGCCCTCAGCTGCCTTCTGGTGCTGGTGCTCTTTAAGAGAAAGAAGCTTCTTTAGATTCTTCGCTTCGCTCAGAATGACAAGTCATCCTGCGTACTCCGTAGGATCAAAGCCCTCCAGGGCTTCGCGGCGCTCTGTGCAGGTGCCGCAGCGGCCGCAGTGCTTCTCACCGCCTTTGTAGCAGGAATATGTGAGGGAAAAGTCCACTCCTATCTCACGGCCGCGGAGGGCGATTTCGCGCTTTGTAAGATTGCAGTAAGGCGACACCAGCTTAACGCCGTTGTAGGTGCCGGCTTTCACGGCCGAAGCCATCCCTTCTATGAACTCCGGACGGCAGTCCGGGTAGATTGCGTGGTCTCCGCTGTGGTTTGCCAGCATAATGGCGTCAAGCTCATAGCTTTCGGCCAGGCCGGCGGCAATTGAAAGCATAATCCCGTTGCGGAAAGGGACAACGGTGCTTTTCATATTTTCATCGGCATAAGAGCCCTCAGGGATATCCCCGCCGCCAATTAGGAGGCTGCTTTTGAAGTATTCCCCCATGAATCCCAGGGGAATCACGATATGCCTTATTCCCAGGCGCTTGCAGTTGATGGCGGCATACTCCAGTTCACGCCCATTGTGCTTGGAGCCGTAGTCGAAGCTTACCGCCAGCGCTATGCTGTCCTTGTATTCATAAAGGAGCGTAGTGCTGTCAAGGCCTCCGGAATAGACTAATACCGCTTTCATAGACTCTCCAGGATGTTTTCAACTGCAGTGTGGGCGCTTCGGACGGCCTCCACCACAGTTGCCGGGCCGCTCATAAAGTCTCCGGCAAGGAACACGTTATGGTAGGGCTGGGCCTCAACGGTAAGGACAGGGTCCGGTTTCTCGCTTATTGCGGTGAGAAGGGTGTCGCACTCTACAAAATGCTCCGTGCCCTTTATGATCTTTGTGATAACGCGGCCGCCGTCTTCCGGAATCACGTTCTTGCAGTCGCAGAAAACTACGCCGCCTTCCTTGATTTCCACGGGAGCCTGGAATACCTTGAACTGGACGCCATCGGCCTTTGCAGCCTTCACCTCCAGAGGGTTGGCGGGCATGTTTTCATAGGTTTTGCGGTAGTACACCCAGGTTTCCGCGCCCATACGCACGGCGGTGCGGCAGGCATCCATGGCAACGTTTCCGCCGCCAATCACAATTACCTTCTTGCCGAGCTTGTAAGCCTCCGGATTCTTGAGGAAGGGCAGTGCCTGAAGGGCCTTTTCCTCTCCGGGGATGCCAAGTTTCACCGGCATTTCCGCGCCTGCGGCAACAAGGACGGCGTCGTATTCGGCCGAAAGATCCGCAATGGTGATGTCCTTCCCTATTTCCACGTTCTCCCTGAACTCTACGCCGGCGTCAAGGAGCATTTTCTCATAGGCGTCGCAGTACTTTCTGTCCAGGCGGAAGGCCGGAATGCCGTAACGGAGAACGCCGCCCATACGGGGATTAGCGTCAAACATGGTTACCTCTGCGCCGGTCTGGTACAGCCAGATGGCGGCGGCAATGCCGGCAGGGCCCGCGCCCACAATGGCCACGCGGTCATAGGAATGCTCCAGGGAATGGCGCTGAAGAACATGGCCGAAAAGGTACTGGGAAGATATCTCATGCTCTATCTCATGCCAGCGGACAGGCTGCTTCTTTGCGTTGAGGACGCAGTGGCCGAGACAGAACTTGCCCCAGTCGCATACCAGTGAAGTGACGGCGCTGAGGGGGTTGTTCCTGAAAAGAAGGGCACCGGCCTCATTGATTTTGCCTTCACGGTAAAGGGCCATACATTCTGGCACCGGGGTATGTACGGGGCAGCCTTCCTGGGCGCATTTGGGTTTCTTGCAAAGAAGGCAACGGGAAGCTTCTGGATTCATGGCTTAAAGGTTTGTCGGTTCAGGATTGAGCGGCCAAGCGTGAGGGAATCGGCATATTCAAGATCATCCCCAAAGCCCAGGCCGCGGGCAAGCGTGGTTACTTTTATTCCGGAGCTTTCTATTTGCCTGTAAACGTAGAAG
>JAFZML010000170.1 GCA_017553255.1 Bacteroidales bacterium
AGGCCTATTGATATAGGTGACGCTTGATGGTGCCCTTAGCGGTGCGCTGGAAGGGGAGGTCTACAAGCTCTACGCGGAAAATCTGGCTGAAGACGGGAAGGGAACGGTTGGTGTAATCCCTGATGTGCTCTTCTGAAGGGACAACTCCCGGCTTGGGATATACCAGGGCTACAACTTTGCCAGCGCGTTCAATCACCAGGGACTCCTGCACCATGGGATGCTTGGAGAGCACCTGCTCCACTTCCTCCGGATAGATGTTCTGGCCGGAAGAGGAGAGGATGATGGCTTTGATTCGGCCTTTGATGAATACGTTGCCGTCCTCGTCCATAATGCCAAGGTCTCCGGTGCGGAACCAGCCGTCAGGGGTCCAGGCTTTGGCATCGGCCTGAGGATTCTTGTAATAGCCTATTGTAAGGTTGGGACCCTGGGCCTGGATTTCTCCGGGGATGCGCTCAGGGTCTGAGGATTCAATCCTAAGGCTGTGTGTGGGCTTGCCGCATGAGCCGGGCTCAAAATGCTCCGGGGTTTCAAGGGAAAGCAGGGGGCATGCCTCCGTCATACCATAGCCTACGGCATACGGAAGGCCGATTTTGCGGAACCCGCTCTCTACCTCCCAGCTAAGTGGGGCGCCGCCGATGATTATTGTCTCAAGCCTGCCTCCGAGGGCCTGGAGCAACTTCTTACCCTGATTCTTGTAGAAGGGGATCCTGAGGTAGGGGACGCGTGCCGCGAGACCGGCAAGCTGGGGAAGGATTTGGGTTTGGTACAGCTTCTCCATTACCAGCGGCACAGTGATCATAAGGCTGGGCTGGATTTCTCCGCATGCCTTTATGAGGAGGGACGGAGAAGGGAGCTTTCCAAGGAACCAGATGGTAAAGCCGGTGCAGCATGGGTAGATGAACTCCATTGCAAGGCCGTACATGTGGGCCAGGGGAAGCATGGAAACAAGTTTATCCGGGGTGTTGGAGAGCTTGTTCTGGCACTGCTCCACAATGTCTGACATTGCGCCGTATTGCAGCATTACACCCTTAGGGTCTCCGGAAGTGCCGGAAGTATAGTTGATGAAGGCCAGGGCCTTCTCATTGCCGGGATAAATGACGTCTTCCGGGTTGAATCCGTCGGGATAGCACTGGTCAAAGAGGGTGTCTCTGTCAGCCCATGCACGTGCTGTGTCGTGGTCCTTGTGCCAAAGGAGGCCTTCCTCACGGGAATTGATGACACCCCTGAGGAGTGGCATGTCTTCCGGGGACATCTGGCTCCAGATTTCAGGGTCTGCAATAAGGAGGACACTGTCTGAATGACAGACCAGCTTTGCCGCACCGCTGGGCGTAAAATCTGCCAGGATAGGTACTACTACGGCCTCATAAGTGTTTACGGCAAAGAAGAGAATACCCCAGCGGGCCGAGTTTTTTGCGCAGATTGCAATTTTGTCTCCGGGCTTTATGCCGGCTGTCTGGAAGAAAATGTGGTAACGCTCTATAAGCTCCGCTACCTGTGAATAAGTATAGGTAGCGCCTTCATAGTCACAGAGGGCGGGCCTCCCTGGATTCTTGTGAATCTGGTCTTCCAGTTGTTTAAGGTAATTCTTCACTTGCTGCAATTGTTGGGACTACAAATATACTAATTTTTTTGAAGTCCCGCCTATTTCATCACGTAGTCGCTCGTTCCCTTGAGTCCCACTGTCCCGAAGTATTTCTCCACTATTTCTCCTTTTACATATACGCGTGTGCCCACAAGGTCGGGGTGAGACACCAGGTTAAGGGCGTCACGGACGCTTCCGGCGGGCAGCTCCACGGCTATGCAGGC
>JAFZML010000017.1 GCA_017553255.1 Bacteroidales bacterium
ATGTTGCCGTCAAAGATGAGGTCGTCCATATCGGCCACTGTGGCAATGGTGGTACCGTCGTTGAAGGTGTTGGACTGCGTGACGGAGTTACCAACTTTCACCGGGACGTCCAGGATAAGGCCGGAGATGGTGGAACGCACAAGGGTGGAGCTGCCGCTGGCGTTGGCCGATGACACACCGTCCCTGATAATCTCCAGGGCCTCATTGGCGCTGGCAAGCTCTTCCTTGGCCTGGTTGTAGGCCTGGAGCACTTTCTCATATTCGTCGGCGCTTACAAGCTCCTTGTCATAGAGGGCCTTCTCGCGGTTATAGTTGGTCTTGGCCTGGCTCAGGTTAACCTCGGCAAGCCTTACGCGGCTCTGGGCTGCGCTGAGGGAGCTCATGTCCGGGATAACCTTTACCTTGGCAATTATCTCGTCCTTTTTCACCGTCTGGCCGGCCTCCTTGTACAGCTCTGCGATGATTCCGCTTATCTGGGGCTTGATGTTTACCTCGTCCCTGGGCTGGATTTTGCCGGTGACAACCGTGCTTCGCACAATGTCCTTAACCACGGCTTCCTCCTCCTCATACACGGCCGCCTTCGGGCGTGAGCGCTGGAAAAGGTACACGAAAGTGCCCGCAAACACCACTACGGCCAGGAAAATCATGAAATACTTACCAAACTTTTTCATATAGCATCTTGTTTTATTATCATTGTTAGATCCTTCGTCACTTCGTTCCTCAGGATGACAAATTCTTACACTTCTGTCATTCTGAGCGTAGCGAAGAATCTATTCATCTCTCATTGCATCTACGGGTTTGATGGCCATGGCGCGGAGGGAGGGGGCCAGTCCGGCGAGGGAGCCAAGGACTGAAAGCAGCAGGGCTGCAAGGAGTGCTACTCCGAAGGATACCTGGAAGGTAGCCTTCAGGATGCCGTCCTCCGTCATGCCAAGCTCCACCGCCCCAAGAACCAGGACGCTTGCAACTATTCCCATCATGCCGGCAACCAGGGTGAGCACAATGCTCTCGGCAATAATCTGCCACAGGATCTGGTTTGGCGTTGCGCCAATAGCGCGGCGTATGCCGATTTCCGTGGTGCGCTCTTTCACGGACACCATCATGATGTTGGAAACGCCAATTGCACCGGCCAGCAGCGTCCCAAGGCCAATAAGCCACACCAGGAAATTGATTCCCTTGAACAGGTTGTCTATAATGCCGAAGAGTACCTGTGTGTTGATCATGAACATGGCCTGTTCGTCGTCCGGGTGGACATAGTGCCCGCGGGCTATGACGCCCCTCACTTTTGGAAGGATATCGGCCATCTGGATGCCCTCCTTGGCGGTAAAGCACAGAAGCTGGATCTCATTTCCAAAGTTATAGGTGCGGGACATGGTGGTCTGGGGGATGGTCACGGCTTCATCTGCGCGGCCGTTCACGTTCATATTGCCCTCGTTGTAGTCTACGCCCACAACCTGGTAGTACACGCCGTCCATCACAACCATATTTCCGCAGGGGTCTCCGCCTTCCGGGAACAGAGTCTTGTACACCTTCTTTCCTATCACGCACACCTTTTTGGTATCCTGGAGGTCCATCTGGTTGATGTATCGGCCATAAACAAGCTTTGGCGTCTCAATATTGGAGTAATCCGGCCTTACGCCTTTCACCGTGGCGGTTATGAGTTTATCTCCGTTGGTGACGCTCTTTCCCCACAGGCTCATTAGTGGCGATATTGTTTCAAGTTCCGGGACAAGGTTCCTCAGGCGGTCAATGTCCGTAAGGTTGAGGCTCCAATATCGGCCTTTCTGGAAACCCTTGTAAGGCTTGGTTGTTTCCGTGGGAAAAACTATGCAGGTGTTGTGGGCAAAGCCCTCGAAGTTCTTTTCCAGAATTTCCCGGAAACCGTTGCCGCCACCGCTCAGGAGCATGAGCATAAACACGCCCCAGAATACTCCAAAGCCGGTGAGAAGGCTCCTTGAGCGGTTCCTTAGGAGACTGTCAAGTATCTCCCTGAATGTGTCTCGGTCTATTCTCATTCCGCTCTCAGTGCTTCTATGGGTTTAACTTTTGCGGCTTTCCATGCGGGGACAAGACCTGCCAGCGTGCCGGCGATAATAAGCAGCAGGGTGGCCTCTATGGCTACGTCAAGGCCCACGGTGGGGTTATCCATCATCTTGATGGTGTCAAAGCCAAGGTTCATGCTGCGCTGCCCCAGAGTTTTGTCCATAATCTCGCAGGCAAGCATCCCAAGGCCCATTCCCACATATCCGAAGAATGCTGTTATGGATACGCTCTCGGCAATTATGAGGCTGAGGATTTTGCCGGGCTTGGCGCCAATGGCCTTTCTGATGCCGAATTCATGCGTGCGCTCTTTCACGGAAATGAGCATAATGTTGGAAACGCCCACTATGCCGCTGATGAGGGTGAGGATGCCAAGTATCCACATACCTATTGATATAAGCCTCTGCCCCTGGGAAATCTGGGCGTTCTGGGTATAGCGGTTCCAGATCCAGATGGCGTTAGGGTCGTCCGGGTGGGCCTTGTGATGGGCCTTCAGGCGGCTTGAGATGGTGTTTTCAAGATCCAGGCTCTGGTCAACATTACTCACGCCGTTAAAGGTGATATAGATGTCGTCAATCTCCTCTCCAGGCTTGAAAATGCCTTTCATGGTGGAGTAGGGGATATAGGCCGATGTCCTCCAGTCGCTTTCATCGGAATGATATATGCCGATAACCTTGAAGCTGAATCCCTGCATGTTCACCCATTTCCCAATGAGGTTGCGGTCCAGCTCTTTTTCATGTTTGGTGCTCAGGACAACCACTTTGCGGCGCTGCTCAACGTCAAGGGGGTTGATGAACCGCCCCTTGTCCATATTGATCTTTTCAATGTCCAGGTACTCCGGCGTCACTCCCTGCATTGATGTACTCACGGTCTTGACGCCCAGCGCCATTTTATCCGATACGCTGCTTGTGACCGGAGCCACCATGTCCACCTGGTCATTGAACTCCTTGCCCTCAATGATATCAAGGTCTCCTCTGTCCAGGGTTATCCATCGGCCTTCCCTGTAACCGTTTGCGGGAAGGGATGTCCTGCCGCCCATGATGTCCATGGAGTTGGTCACAAAGCGGTCGCTGCTGCCCTGGAAGGCGTTGATGATGCCGTTGCCGGCACCAAGGAGGCAGATGAGGAGGAAGATGCCCCAGCTCACTGCAAATCCGGTGAGGGCTGTGCGCAGCCTGTTGTTGCGCACGGAATTCCATATTTCATTGATAAGGTCCCTCATCTTACTTCATGACGCTGCCGTCCCACGCGCTGTGGGTGGTGTTTTCCTCTATGTTGCCAATGATGCCGTCCTTAATGTGGATGATTTTGTCCGTCTCATTGGCGACGCCGCTCTCATGGGTTACTACTATAATGGTAATGCCTTCTTCCTTGTTCAGTTGCTTGAGGAGCTGCATTACCTCCACGCTGGTTTTGGAGTCCAGGGCGCCGGTGGGTTCATCGGCAAGGATTATCTCCGGCTTGGTTATAAGCGCACGGGCAATTGCAACGCGCTGCCTCTGGCCTCCGGACATTTCATTGGGAAAGTGGGTGGCCCACTGGGTGAGGCCCAGCTTCTCAAGATACTCCATGGCCTTTGCGTGGCGCTCCCTGCGGGGTACACCCTGGTAGAAAAGCGGCAACTCCACGTTCTCCACGGCTGTTTTGAAGCCAATGAGGTTGAAGCTCTGGAATATAAAGCCAATCATCCGGTTACGGTAATCGGCCGCCTTGCTTTCAGTGAGGTCCTTGATGAGCTTTCCGGCAAGGTGATACGTGCCGGTGTCATAGTTGTCAAGTATTCCCAATATATTGAGGAGGGTGGATTTTCCGGAGCCGGAAGCACCCATTATGGAAACGAACTCACCGCGTTCAATGTCCAGGTTAATACCCTTCAGGACGTGCAGCGGCTGCCCGTTATTGTAAGTCTTGTTTATGTCCCTAAGCTCTATGAGCGCCATATATCTTGTGTTTTCTGTTCTATGTTATGGTCTCTGTCTTTCTCTCCGTCCTTGTCTCAGTCCCTGTCCCTGTTCTCAGTCTTTGTCTCTTGTCCAGTCTATTTTTGGGACTTAGTACCTTGTTATCTTCTAACCACAGCGCTAAAAGTTTGTTTTTTCTGCTGTATTAGTATGCTATTACACTGCAAAGATATAGCGGTTTTTTGAAACCGCCAAACTTTTTTGCAAATATTTTGCCAAGAATGCGCACTCCGGGCAGCTGATTACCTAAAACCGCCACTTTTCCGGTAATTATCTGCCCTTTGGCCTGCTGGTTACCTAAAAATGCCACATTTCCGGTTACTGGCTGCCCCGCCCACCATTTCCACTAATAGTTCTCCCCCTTTGGTGGAAGCCAAGTGCCTCATTTTCAAGCACTTACAAGAGTTTCTACCAGAAAAAGTTCTACTAGAAACCCTTGTAAGTAATTGTGTTTCAATGTTTTAAGCTCCACCCGTTACCGGTTAGGGGCGTCCAGGCGGAGTTCAGGGTGACGGGCCGATGTCCGGCGGAAGACCACCGCCACTACAACAGCCGCTATGCACAGGCCGAAGAACATAAGCTCCACCGCCACGGGGCCGCTAAGGGCCGATTCCACGCCGGGATCCTGGTAGTGACCAAGAATGGCGCCGGAGATCCATTTGAAGCTGAGGAGGCCAAGGTTCTGTACCCAATAAATGAGCGCGAAGGTGGTGCCCAGGACCTTGTCCGGGACAATCTTGGGAACGGAAGGCCAGAGTGCAGCCGGGACAAGTGAGTAGCCGAATCCCAGGAACACCATTGCCAGATAACCCCAGAAGGGGACTCCGGCCGGGGCGAAGGCCAGGATGCCGTGCGCAACGAGGGACAGCACGGCGCCAAGTATCATCCAGCGTGTTCCCTTGCCTGCCTTATCCACCATCATGCCGAAGAGCGGCGCAAATATCACGGTAGAGAACGGCAGCATGGATACCATCCAGCCTGCGGCCTGCGCAGGGATATCAAACCGCGGCACCAGGATGGCCCCCGCAAACTTCTTGAACGCTATGATGCTGCTGTAAAACAGTACGCACAGTAGCCCCAGCAGCCAGAAATTCTTATTTCCAAGCACACCCAGCACGTCCTTGAAACGGAATGTGTCCTTGTCAGCTGTTTGAGATACGCTCGCTTCGCTCGGTATGACAGTGGTGGATTCCTCCGAAGCCTCTGCCCTGGAGGCCCGGGCATCAAGCGCCACAAACACGGCCCACAAAATAAGCCCCAGGGCCATAAGACCCATGCCAACAAGGGCAGGGCGGGCGGTCTCGGCCAAAGAATAGACGTGATCCTGGACCTGCTGCACAAGTCGTGGGGAAAGGACCAGAGCGAAGGCGGTACCAAGACGCGCAATGGCAAGCTGCAGTCCCATTGCCAGAGCCATCGGCCCACCCTTGAACCACCGCGCAATGGAGCGCGTGACGGCGGTTCCGGCAATCTCAGACCCAAGTCCAAACAGCATAGTACCAACGTAAGCCACACGAAGTGCCGCAGCACCGCCGCGGAGAACTGCCCAAGTGACCATACCGGCGCCAAAGACCATCATCCCCACAAACAGGCTTCCACTCACGCGTACCCCCCATTTGTCCAGCAAAATTCCTCCTATCACCAGGCCGCCAAACACGCACAGCACGCTGTAGCCGCTGGTATATAACCCATAACCTGCCGCATCCCACCCCAGTGCCGTCAAAGAGGGGTTCTCAAAGAGGTAGGATATGCTGGAGAACATGTCGTCAAAGTAGTACGACGCGAACATCGGCACTACTAAACAGGCCAGCGCAATCCATGCCGCCGGCCTGTAAAAAGATTTAGGTGATGCTGCCATTATTTATCTGAGCATTCGTCGGCGGAAAGGTCCTTAGCAAGCTCCTCTGCTCCAACAAGTTCCGGAGCCTGGTCCTTCTGGACATTGGGGAGCTCAAGGCCGTAGCCCTTGCCGCCGTTTCCAACCTTGTCCTCTATCTTGAGGAGGAAGGTGAGGATGAAGGCCATAACGCCGAAGCTTGAGAAAATTAGCATGGGAGCCAGATAGCCGCCGGTTGCCTCAAGCACCTTGCCAATGAGGAGCGGCACAAGGCAAAGGCCGATGTTCTGAACCCAGAAAATAAGGCAGTATGCGCTTCCAAGCACCTTGGCGTCCACAATCTTTGTAACCGAAGGCCACAGCGATGCCGGAACCATGGAGAAGCTCACGCCCAGAACGGCGATAAGCGCAATTGCCAGCCCCTTGCTGGGGAATGCGGGAAGCAGGAAAGCAAAGCTGAGGTGGCACACAATCATGATGACGGCGCCGCCCATGAGCATTGTTGCACCCTTGCCCTTGAAATCCAGGAAACCCGCCAGGATGGGGGTAAGGATCATAGCCAGGATAGGGAAGAAGCTGAACAGCTGTGCGGCCGATGCTGCATCAATTCCAAGCGTGGTCTCAAGGTAGTTGGGAGCGTAACGCTGGAACGGGAAGATGGCGCTGTAATAGAG
>JAFZML010000171.1 GCA_017553255.1 Bacteroidales bacterium
AGGACGAACTCCAAAATTATGGTTATATTTACTGAAAAATCAAGCGTATGAAACGGATAATAGGATTAATGATTGCCCTGGCAGTTTGTGCACAGGTGTTTGCGCAGGAAGAAGCAAGGCTGCTTAGGTTTCCCGCAACTAATGGAAAGGACATAGCTTTCACTTATGCCGGGGACCTTTGGACGGTTCCTGTGGCTGGCGGAGAGGCTCACAGGCTTACTTCCCATATTGGCCAGGAGATATTTGCCAGGTATTCACCGGACGGGGCAAGCATTGCCTTCACCGGAGAGTATGACGGCAACCGTGAGGTTTACCTGATTCCCTCAACGGGCGGTGAACCTAAACGTGTCACGTATACCGCCACCAACCCCAGGGACGACCTTGGAGACCGCATGGGCCCCAACAACATTGTCATGACCTGGACGCCGGACGGCAGCGGAATTATGTTCCGCAACCGCACGGAGGATGGTTTTTCCGGCAAGCTGTGGACCGCCCCTGCCAAGGGTGGCATGCCAACGGAAATGCCACTGCCGGAAGGCGGCTGGTGCAGCTGGTCTCCGGACGGCACAAAGCTGGCCTACAACCGCGTAATGCGTGAATTCCGCACCTGGAAGTACTACCGCGGCGGCATGGCGGACGATATCTGGATTTACGATCCCGCTGCAAAGACCGTCAAGAACATAAGCAATAACATCGCCCAGGACATATTCCCCATGTGGATTGGAGAGGAAATCTTCTATGCCAGCGACAGGGATATGGTCATGAACCTGTTCTCCTACAACACACGCACCGGCAACACCACAAAGGTGACGGACTTCAAGGAGTACGATATAAAGTTCCCTTCTACGGACGGCAAGAGCATCGTCTTTGAGAACGGCGGTTACATCTATCGCTTTATTCCTGCCACCCGCAAGGCAGAAAAAGTGAGCATTACGCTTGCCTCCGATGCAGTTTACGGCAGGGCAGAACGCAAGGACCTTAGCGGGCGCGTAACCAACGCCAGCCTTTCCCCTGACGGCTCCAGGCTGGTTGTCACCGCCAGAGGAGAGGTCTTTGACGTTCCCGTGGGCAAGGGCGTTACCCGCAACATCACCCGCAACTCCAACTCCAACGACCGCAGCGCAGCCTGGAGTCCGGATGGAAAATCCATTGCCTGGATCGGGGACTCTACCGGTGAAACTGAATTATACCTTTACGATGTCAAGAGTGGCGATGTAAAGCAGCTCACAAAGGGCAATGACACCTACATCCGCCGCATAATGTGGGCCCCGGACAGTAAGCATATCTACTACACGGACCGCAAGAACCGTTTTGTTGAACTGGATCCGGGTTCCGGCGCCAAACGCACCGTGATGGAAGACCCTGCCAGAGAGTTCTACATGGTGGACATCTCCCCGGACAGCAAGTGGATTGCATACACCCGCCCTGCGGAGAACGAGATGGATATAGTCTACCTCCGTTCCCTGGAAAGCGGCAAGGAATACGCCGTCACGGACCGCTGGTACAACAGTGGCAGCCCCACCTTCTCTACGGACGGCAAGTACCTCATCTTCACCTCTGACCGCGACCTTAATCCCCAATACAGCCGCATAGAATGGAACTATTCCTTCACTGACATGAGCGGCGTATACATGGCAATGCTGGCAAAGGATACGCCCTCTCCGCTCATCGGCAAAGATCCGCAGGTGAAGGCCGGGGAAGACAAACCCGCCGGCGCCCCGGACAAGAAAGACAAGAAGAAAGGCGCCAAGGACGATGACAAACC
>JAFZML010000172.1 GCA_017553255.1 Bacteroidales bacterium
AGCCACTCCAGGAATACCACAACGAGCACTGTTACCCAGAACGGAATACCCACCGGGCCTGCCAGAAGCAGCTGCAGGGTTGCTATCATGAGGAACAGCCTCACGGACGCTCCCAGCATCTTGGAGACAAAGAAAAACCACGCTCCGGTTTTGTGGGAGCTCACTCCAAAACGCTTGTCAAGGTACTCGTAGACAGACACCACGCCCAGCCGGAAATACAGCGGCGTAAGTACAAAAGCAATTACAAGATATCCCAGGAAGAATCCAAGGCACATCTGAAGATACCCAAATCCGATACCACCCACCATTCCCGGCACGGAAACAAACGTGACGCCGGAAAGGCAGGAGCCTATCATTGCTATGGCCACCTTCCACCAAGCCGTGGACCCTCTTGCGTAGAAATCTTCTTTATTTCTGGCCATCAAGACTGTTTTTACGGGACCTGCTTATGGGCAGGGGCTTGTCCACGCCAAGGAGCTTCACGCTTACAGCCGTGCGCTTCTCTATCCTCCAGACGGGAACAATGTAGGAGCGGTGAATACGGGCGAATTTGCCTTCCGGAAGGTCCTCCAGAAGGTCCTTGAGCGGCTTTTGGGTTACAACGTCTTCCCGGTGGTCCAGATGGAAGCAGGCGTAGTTGTTTCGGCCTTCTATGTACTGGATAGCGCTAACGGGAATATGTATGGTCTTATACTCAGACTTTACAAGGATATCCTCCTCTTTCACAACTTCCTCCGCGCGGGTGCGCACGGCGTCTTCACTTTCCTTCAGGGCAAGATCCTCCTCCTTTTGGGCCGAAAGACGGTCTGCCTTAGCGGCAAGCATACCCACCGGAAGGGCGTATGATACTACCGCAATGAGCATTATCCACATTGCGCGGATATGCGGGGCAAGGCCGGTGCCGTACTCCGGATTTCGCGGGAACTCCACCGGCGTAAGGGACATGAGGAAAGTTGCGGCCGCCGTGAGAAAAAGGGCTCCCAGCACAGTGAGATAGCCTTTCTTTCCGTCAAGAAGCACGGGGCCGAGGGCTTTTCGGCACAGGAAGAAAACCAGGTACAGCCAAACAATGTACAGCAGCACATAGCTGGAATGCCATTGCACCCAGTCCCCGATTGGAAAGAGAAACATCATCAGGGGCATCATTACGACGCCGAAGATGATGTCTATCCAGTCAACTGTTTTCACGGGTTAGAATTCGTAGCCGGCAAACTCTATGTCCTTTGCGGCCCTTTCCTTGAGCTCTGCGTTACGGAAGGCCTTTTCAAGGTTCTTCTTCACGCCTTCCGCGTCTCCCTGGCGGGCGCTGATGATGCCCTTGAGGTACCACACCTTGGGATCTCCGCAGTGTGCGGTTTTGAGAGCTTTGTCCAGTTCATCTGTAAGGATGAGGGAAAGCACGGAGTTGTGGCAGCAGCCCTTGGGGTCTTTCAGGACCTGGACGGCTTCGTCGTACTGGCCGGTGAGGATAAGGACTATGCCGAGGTTTTCCTTGGCTTCAGGGGAAGTGGACTTGCGGAAGCAGTCTTCGGCGGTATCAAGGTCATCCTTGCGGAGTGCGATGACGCCCTGGGCGTTCACAACATCGTCGTCGTTGGCCTTTACCTTTGCAAGTTCCTTTTCTGCGGCGGCAGTTTTGCCCTGGCCGAGCAGAAGGGCTGCAAGGTTGTACTGGGCGCGGTCACTGGCGAATTTATCAATGGCCTTGCGGTATACGCTTTCCTTCTGGGCGGGATCCTTCACAACGGACGCCACACGGAGGAGGGCTTCCTCGTCAAGGGCGCTCTCATTATTTGAAAGAAGCTCTACAAGTTCCTCATTAGTGTAGTTCTTATACTCCACGTTGGCAATGAGCCTTGCGCGACGGAGCTCAGGAAGAACCTCTCCCTTGAGGGCGGTGTACACCTGGGACATGTTCTTGATCTCGTTCTCACGGACTGCAGGGTCTGAGTACATGGAAAGGACGCGGAGGATAAGGTCCTTGTCCTCAATGTTGCTCTCGGAGACAAGCTGCTGGAAGCCTTCCCAGTCTTCACCCACGCTCTTTACTTCAGGGGCCGATGCTTCTGTGCCCTTGGTTACCTGGTTCCAGGCCTTGAGGGCGGAGTCTCCGCGGTTGCCGGAGAGCTTGTCGTTGAGGTCTGCGCCACCTTCGGGGGAGGCATAGGCAACAATCTGGGTGCTGGTAACGGTGGTGCGGTCATCGGCCTGGGCTGCCTCAAGTGCGGCCACGAAGTCCTTCACGGAGCTTCCCTTGAGCTCCGACCCGCGGACCTCACTGCTATTCACCAGATACTTGATCTGGCCTTCGGTGGTACTGGAGAGAACGTCCTGGTAATTATCGGCCTTGAAACCAACGTTGCCGGTGCGCTTTACAAGCATATAGGTGGTGTTGGCGCCGTCCGCCACTTTCTTTGAGGGAAGATCTATGGCCTTTTTGCCTGCATATACCTTGCCGCGAAGCTCCAGGTAGCTCTTTTCCATGCCCTCAACGTACTCAAAATGAATTTTTTCCGTTACCTTCTGGCCGTTAGAGGAAACCACCTTGAAGTTGTCCTTTACTTTTTCACCCTGATACTTGAAGGGCTTCATTGCGGCCTGGCCGCCTTCATACACAATGACGGGGGTTACCTCCAGGATAACGTTTGAGTTGAAATAATCCTTGGGATAGGTCACGGAAACGGTTGCATCAATGTTGCCGCTGACCACTTCCAGAACCTGGGGAGTGCATTCCACAAGTACGTCTTCGGCCATTTTGGCCATCTTTTCCGGGGATGCGCAAGCTGCCGCAAGGGCCGCTACTGCAAGAAAAACAGAAATCTTTTTCATATAAGGTTTAAAATTTTTGTTCCAAGTGTACAAATATAATAAAAAAACGGCGCGCCGCAAAGCGCACCGTTCATTTCAATTTGGGTCCTTTTTACTCTTCAGGATTCTCCTGGGTTACAGGGAACTCTGCGGCTGCGGCCTCTTCCTGGGCGTCTGCCTGATTCATGATCTCAGTGCTAATGGCATCGTTGGTGCCGCGCTGGGTGCCGCCACGGGCAACGAAGACGGTGATGATACTGAGCACCAGAATGAAGGCTACAAGGTACCAGGTGGCCTTTTCAAGGATGGTGGCTGTCTGGCGTACGCCAAGAGTCTGGTTTGCGGAAGTGAAGTTGGTTGCAAGGCCGCCGTCCTTGCCGTTCTGAAGGAGGACGACTGCAATCAGGAGAATGGCTGCTACGATAATCAGGACAACCAAAACTGTAAATGCTGCGTTCATAACTCTATATTTTTTTCATTTTATTCAAAAATTCCCACGCGCCAGCTATGCCCTACGTTACCCTATCCCTAATCCCTTCCCTCGGGGAAGGGACTTTTGTCGCTTCGCTCCGACGTCTGGTTATTCTACCTTTTACTGGTGCAGTTGGTCAATAAGGGTTGCAAAGTAAGCACTTTTTTCCGGAAATTCCAAAATCAGACGGGAATAAATGCGCCTGGCCTCCTCTATTCGGCCCTGTTCCGCGAAAATACGGGCAAGAGTCTCTGTAGCAAAGCGCTCCGCTATGTCCGACGCGTCCGATTCATCTCCGGCGGTTGAGGTGGACTTAAAGGCAAAGCGGCTGAAGATATTGTCCCCGCCTTCCTTCACGTTGTCGTACTGGGCCTGGGAGAAGTAATCCCCTCCTACAACCCTTACCTGGTGCTCCCCTTCACTTTGGGCCGATGAAGGCTCAAGGAAAGACGCCAGAAGGGCCCCGAGGTCCTTGTCCTGGCAGTCCGTCTCACGCGCACCGTGGGCCAGGACGGCCATTGCGTTGCGGTTCTGGACGTAGAGGGCACTCTCCGCGTACTGCTTCTCTCCCCAGCTGTCTCCACCCATCTTTGACATTCGGCGGGCAAGCTCAACGTGGGCGGCGCCGTACCAGGGGTAAAGATTCACCACACCCGTAAGTTCATCCAGCGTAAGGCTGCGGAGATTTATGTATGAGGATGCTACCATTGGGCTACCGTTGCGTTGAAAATATCTTCCACAAGCTTCTCTACGATGGTTTCGCAGAGGCCGGCCTCCACGGCGTCAAGGGACAGCGTTGCGTCAAAGTCTTCGTAGGCTGAGAAATTGTTGGAGACGTCGTCTTCCGGGTATTTCTTATTGGAGAACTCAACCTTCACTGTTACTGTGAGGCGGTTCTGGGAGGCCATTTCGTTGGCCGTAACGGCGGTTGCCTTTACGTCATAACCTGTTACCGTGCATACCAGCTCAAGGTCTCCGTCCAAATCTACCTCTTCAAGGCGGGTGAGTTTCCGATACTTCTCCTTGAGGGCTTCAGTAAGGTCGTTGGAAAGTGACGGGTTCACGCGGAGAGCCGTGTATTCCACATAGGGGATTGTAATGGATTTTACGTCCGGCTGGATAGAGGTGCCTGAGAAAGAATAGATTCCACAGGAGGAGAGATAGCCGGTTAAGCCGGCTATGACGAGTATGGCGTGAAACAGCTTTCTCATTTCTTGCGGTATTCTTCAGGGAGTTTACGGTAAAGGGTGCGCTCACTCATGCCAAGTTCCTCAGCGGCCTTCTTGCGGTTGCCGTGGTACTTCTCAAGGGCCTGACGGATAAGCTCTTCTTCCGTTCTGCGAACACTCAAAGAATGTTCCACGGAAGGCTGTTCCTCCGACTGGAAGTCTTCCTGCTCCTGCCATTCGGCCTCCTCCACAGGTGCGGGTTCCGGCTGATGAACCGGAAGACTCTGGCGGTCCAGGCGCGCCTTGAGGGCATCCACTTCCTGCTTGAGGTCTATGATGGCCTTGAAAATGGCCTGGCGTTCCTCCTGATTGAAGGCGCTGCTCTGGGCCTGCTGGGCCGCCCCGGCGTCATAGAGGACGGGGATGGGCTCTCCTTCCTCACGTGGCATGAACGGTTGCAGTTCCTGGGCCGATAATTCTATGCGCTGGAGGGTAGGGGTGACCTTGGTGGAGAGCTGCGCCGTAAGGCTTTGCGTGAAGCCCTGGAGCTGGCGGATGTTGCCGGGCCAGCGGTACTGCTCCAGAAGGCGGATAGCCTCCGGTTTAAGGCTTATCTTGCACATTCCGTTCACCTCTGAGAAATCGGACGTGAACTTGCGGAACAGGAGATAAATGTCCGACCGGCGCTCACGGAGCGGGGGAATGCGGATTTGTGCGGCCGAAAGACGGAAGTAAAGGTCCTCCCTGAACTTCCCGCGCTTTACGGCTTCGTAGAGATGGACATTTGTTGCGGCAACAATGCGGACATCCGTGTGCTCAACTTTATTGGAACCCACCTTGCGGTATTCCCCGCTTTGAAGGACGCGAAGGAGAAGAGCCTGGCTTTCCAGGGGGAGTTCCGCAATTTCATCAAGAAAGAGCGTGCCGCCATCGGCCTCCTCAAAATAGCCCTTACGGGTATCTGTGGCTCCGGTGAAAGAGCCGCGGACGTGGCCGAATAGCTCTGAATTCACAAGTTCCTTGGGAAGCGCGCCGCAGTTCACCACGAAAAACGCCCCCTGCTTTCTGGGGGAGAACTGGTGGATTATGCGGGCAAAGCTTTCCTTGCCCACGCCGCTCTCTCCCTGGATGAGCACGCTGAGACCGGTGGGCGCGAATTTCACCGCCGTCTCAAGGGCGTCGTTCAGGGCAGGATCGTTGCCGATGATGTCGTACTTATTTTTTAGCGCTTGTATATCCATAGTAGTAGCCTGCAAATTTACTAATTTTTTCCAAAAAAACCGGCACCCTTTTGAGGTGCCGGCCTTTTAAGCTATGTGCGCGCTTTTAGCGGAGCTGGAAGATAACGGGGAAGGTGTAGGTAACCTTAACCGCACGGTCACGCTGTTTGCCGGGCTTCCACTTGGGGGAGCTGGAAACCACGCGGACAGCTTCCTTATCCAGGGATTCGTCCACGCCACGTACAACACGCACGTTGGTTACACGGCCATCGGCCTCCACGGTGAACATAAGGGTAACACGACCCTGCACGCCGTTCTCCTTGGCAATCTCGGGATACACCAGGCGGGAGTTCACCCACGTGGAGAATGCGTTGGCGTCGCCACCGTTGAAGGAAGGCTTCTGTTCCACCAGCTGGAACGGAATGGCTTCTTCTTCCACTTCCTCTTCTTCTACTTCGGCCTCTTTATAGTCCATGATGTCCACGCCCAGGTTGGAGTCGTCTTCCAGGTTCATGAACATGTCGTCTTCCAGCTTGATGTC
>JAFZML010000173.1 GCA_017553255.1 Bacteroidales bacterium
ACGTAATCGTCCTCGATCACGGGGATTTCCCGGTTGATGAGCGGGATCAGGACCTTCTTGCCCTTGAGCCAGAAATGACGCTCATCCTTGGGGTTCACGCATATTGCGGCGTCTGCCATAATGGTCTCCGGACGCGTTGTGGCAATGACAAGGAACTTGTCCGTGGGATTGCCCGCTCCGTCTGAGATGTAGTACCTCAGGTGATAGAAATGGCTCTTGGTATCCTTGTGGATTACCTCATCATCACTCACGGCGGTGAGGGCCTCGGGGTCCCAGTTCACCATTCGTACCCCCTTGTAAATCCAGCCCTTCTTGTAGAAATACACGAAGGTGTTGATTACGGCCTCACTGAGTGCGGGCTCCATGGTGAAACGAGTACGGTCCCAGTCACAGGAGCAGCCAAGTTTACGGAGCTGCTGGAGAATGATTCCTCCGTGCTCCTCTTTCCACTCCCAGGCGTGCCTCAGGAACTCCTCACGGCCGATATCCTCCTTGTTGATGCCCTGGGCCTTCAGCTTTGCAACCACCTTGGATTCAGTGGCTATGGAAGCATGGTCCGTACCGGGTACCCAACATGCATTTTTGCCGTCCATCCTTGCCTTGCGGATAAGGACGTCATTGAGGGTATTGTTGAGCACGTGGCCCATATGAAGGATTCCCGTTACATTTGGCGGCGGAATCACTATGGTATAAGGCTGCTTATCATTAGGTTCACTGTGGAAGAACTTATGGTCAAGCCAATACTTGTACCACTTGTCCTCCACCTGCGCTGCGCTGTACTTTGCCGCTAATTCTTTCATTTCATTATCAAATTTGAGATTCTCTCCTTCGCCCCGCTCAGTCGGAATGACAATTCTGTCACACCTATGTTTCCTCACTGTCATACCGAGGTTTCCTCACTGTCATACCGAGCGTAGCGAGTGTATCTCATTAATTCTACAAATTTACTGCTTTTTTCTGTGGTTTACAAGCGCGCGTGCGCATTATCGCATCTGCGCACCTCACCCGCGTGGAGCTAACACACTGATTGTGAGCGCATTACGCAAAAGAGGGTAGCCGAAAAAGACCACCCTCTTTTTCATAAATAGCTGTGTGTCAATCACTTAGCTCCACGCAGGAATGCCTGGAGGTGCTCCCAAACCCGCTGGACGGGGAAGCCCACAACGTTGAAATAAGAACCCTCTATGCGGGTTATGCCAATGTGGCCTATCCATTCCTGAATGGCGTAGGCGCCGGCCTTGTCAAAGGGCTTGTAAGTGTCTATGTAGTAAGCTATTTCTTCTTCACTGAGATGCTTGAACCAAACCTCCGTTGTGGCGGTAAAGGTGTCCTTGAGGGCGTTTGAGCGGATGGTGACGGCGGTTGTGACGTGGTGCTTGCGGCCGGAGAGGTCACGGAGCATACGGGCGGCGTCATCAGGATCCTTTGGCTTACCCAGAATCTCACCGTGGCGGCCGCCTTCCGGGGGAAGGATTACCATGGTGTCTGCGGTGATAAGGATTTCGTCGTCCTCAAGGGGCCTGTGAAAGCCTGCCGATTTCCCTTCGGCCATCAGGACAGGCACATCTTCCGCCGGAGTATCAGGGCTAAAGCATTCCTTAAAATTATTAGCCGTATCTACCGTAAAATCAATGTCTAAACCCTTAAGCAGCTCCCGCCTTCTGGGGGAGCCGCTTGCAAGGATAATGCGTTTACCGTTAAGGTTCATTTGCTAGAAGAGTTTCTTATAGACTCCGGAGTTGAAATCCCATTTTCCCTGTTCCCGGAGAGTCCTCTCTATGGCTTCCCTGAGGCAGCCTTTTCCGCCGGGATGCTCTGTGATATAATCGGCAATAGCCTTAACCTCCTCTACGGCATCTGACGGGCAAGTGCCGCAGCCGCTGGAGAGCATACACTCAATGTCCGGGAGATCATCTCCAAAGTACATGACTTCCCCGGGCTGCAGGCCGTAGCGCTCACAAAACATGCGGAACTGGTCCATTTTGTCACGGCAGTGAAGGAAAACGTCTTCCGGCTTTACTCCGCTGGTAACCATACGTTTACGTATACTTTCAGAGCTGCCGCCGGTGATTACCGCTACGTGGTAGCCGTTCATAACGGCCATACGAATTCCAAAGCCGTCCTTGGCGTCATAGGTGCGAAGAAGGTCTCCGTCCGGGACGCAGAGAATGCTGCCGTCAGTTGCAACGCCGTCTATGTCAAAGGCAAAAGCCTTGATCTTAGATAAATCCATACTAAATGTAAGATTCTTCGACTTTGCTCAGAATGACAAGTCAGTTCTTCCCTCCATTGAAGGGGCCGAAATCTGCCAGATTGAATGTACCGCCGCCCTGAGGGCCCTTGCCGCCAAGGTCAATGACGCCAAACTGAGCCTCGTACTTGGACACATTGTCAAACAGGGCGTTCATAAGGCGTTTAGCGTGCTCCGGAGTCATGATTATGCGGTCACTCACCATAGCCTTTGGAAGGCCGGGAAGGGTGGTTGCAAAATCCAGGACAAATTCACTGCGCGAATGTGATATGATTGCAAGGTTGGAGTATGACACCTTGGTGGTCTGGGGATTGAGCTCTATGCTAAGCTGATTCTGGGGTTTGGGCTGGTTGTTATCCATATTATCCATATTTTATGCAAAGATAGTAAAAAATGGGGAATGTATTGCGTGGAGCTAACACACTTACACTCAATTAATTACGCAAAAACGTCTACCACAAAATGGGTAGACGTTTTTCTGTAAATTGTTAATAATCAACGTTTTACCTCCACGCCATAATGCCATTCCACAAAATCACGGATGGCGGTTTCCACGGGAGTGAGGGTGTAGCCAAGGTCACGACGGGCACGGGCGCAGGTATACCACTCTTCATACTCCAGCTGACGGACGTTGTGGGGATAGATATCATTCTTGATGCCCAGGAACTTCAGCGCTGCCCCAATGACACCCAAGAATTCCGCAGTCCAGTCCGGGAGCGCCACACATAGCTGCTTGTAGCCACCAACGGCGGCCTGGAGCTTATAATACTCCTTCATGGACATGCACTCACCGGTAAGAAGATACCTGCCACTACCCTGCTCCAGGGCATTTACAATGGCCCCGGCGGCATCCCTCACGTGAAGGATGGACTTTGCGCCGCTGGTGACAAAAAGAAGCGGCATTTTCCAGCCCAGGACAACCATCTGGCCAGATGAAGGCTTTGAGTCATACGCCCCAAGCATAAAACCGGGATTCACAATCACAATCCGGAGCCCAGGATGCCCGGAGGCATATTCCAGAAGGGCGTCCTCCCCTGCCTTCTTGCTTATTGCGTAAGGGGATTTGTCATACGGCGGGCCGAAGGGGGCGCTTTCATCCGAGGGATGCTCACACGTGCCGCACACTATTGTATTTGCAGTGCTGGTATGCACAAGGACGCCGATGCCTTCACGCGTAGCAACCTCACAAAGCATGGCGGGAAGGTCCCTGTTCACAGGCAGGAAATCCTCCACTGAAGGAAGCTTCATGTCCGTGGTGCCGGCGCAGTTTATTATGGCCTTACAGCCATGGGCCGCAGCCAGAAGATCATCTTTTGAAAGTATGCTGCCACGGATAACCTCCACCCCGGGGACATCCAGCGATGAACGCACCAGGGCGCGCACCGCTATTCCCCGTTCCAGGAGTATCTGGAGGACATTTCGGCCAAGGAGCCCCGTGGCGCCAAGAAGAAGTACCATTACAGTTTGCCCTGCTCCCCAAGGTGGGAATCCTTGAAGCCGATGAAATACAGCACGCCGTCAAGGCCTATTGTACTGATGCTCTGGCGGGCGCTTTCCTTCACGCGCGGCTTTGCGTGGAAGGCAATTCCAAGACCGGCCTCATTGAGCATAGGTAAGTCATTGGCGCCGTCTCCTACGGCAATTGTCTGGGCAAGGTTCACGTGCTCCGTTTGGGCAATGAGCTTCAGGAGATCTGCCTTGCGGCGACCATCCACAACCTCTCCAATGTAGCGGCCGGTGAGTTTTCCGTCCTCTCCAATTTCAAGCTCATTTGCATAAACGTAGTCTATGCCGTACTTGCGCTGGAGATACTCTCCAAAGAAGGTGAAGCCGCCGGAAAGGATGGCAATCTTGTAGCCGCAAGTTTTAAGGACAGACATGAGGCGGTCAGTGCCTTCAGTTATAGGAAGATGTTCTGCAATATCCTGCATTACAGATACATCCAGGCCCTTAAGTAAAGCAACTCTTTCAGTGAAACTTTCCTTGAAATCTATCTCTCCCCTCATTGCGCGCTCTGTGATTGCGGCCACCTTGTCATACACTCCGTGACGCCTTGCAAGTTCATCAATGCACTCCGCCTGAATAAGGGTGGAATCCATATCGAAGCAGATGAGGCGCCTCATGCGGCGGTACATGTCGTCCTTCTGGAAAGAGAAGTCCATGCCGGCCTCGGAGCTCATGGTCATAAGGTCCTGCTGCATGGCCTTTTTGTCATCGGCCGATAAAAAGCCGCGCACTGAAAACTCTACGCACGCACGGACGTTGTGCTCCGGGTGCATGATGCTCATACGGCCCGTGAGGCGCTTGATGGCGTCTATGTTGAGGCCGTAGCGGCTTATTACGTCCGTTGCAGCCTGGATTTGGGCGGCGCTGAGGCTTCGGCCGATAATGGTAAGGATGTACCTGTTCCTGCCCTGGCGGCCGGCCCATGCCTCATAGTCTTCATCAGAGACCGGCGCAAAGCCAATGCTGATGCTTCCAAGCTCCGTGGTTTTGAAAAGGAGTTCCTTCATCACCTGCCCTGAATGGGCCTCATCTATCCTTATGAGTATACCCATAGAAAGGGTATTGTGGATAACTGCCTGGCCTAGGTCCAGGATTTGGGCGTCATATTTTGCCAGAATGGCCATGATTGAAGCCGTAAGTCCAATCCTGTCCTTTCCGGAAATACGTATTAATATCTGTTCTTTATTCATAAACTAGCCGTCATTCCCGGCTTGTCCGGGAATCTTGTAATAATATGTGCAAATGTACGGAATTTTCCGTATTTTTGTAAGTTAAAATTTGAAAATGGGCTTACTTATACTATATCTGCTGCTCACAATGGGCATTTCGTTCCTCTGTTCACTGCTGGAATCCGTGCTCATGTCCACCCCTATCTCCTATATCACAATGAAGGAAGACGAAGGAGACAAGAATGCAGCTCTTATGATGAAGTTCAAACAGGACCCTGACCGTCCGCTCAGCGCCATCCTGTCCCTCAATACCATAGCCAACACCCTTGGTGCCGCTGCGGTGGGCCACCAGGCCACGCTCCTTACCGGAGACCACTGGTTTGGGATAATATCGGCCATCATGACCATCCTCATCCTGGTTTTCTCTGAGATTGTGCCAAAAACCATAGGCACGTCCCATTGGAAGGACCTCCTTTGGCTGTCCCAGGTGATGAACTTCCTGGTTTACCTACTCTTCCCTATTGTATGGCTAATTGACAAGCTCCATAGCACCATATCGGATGAGGATCCTGACCTTGGCATTTCCAGGGAAGAAGTATCGGCAATGGCTAATATCGGAGAGGAAGAAGGCGTCCTGGACAACAGTCAGAACAAGGTTATCCAGAACATCATAAAGCTTGACGACATCAAGGCCTATGACGTCATGACCCCCCGCGTGGTAGCGGCCATAGCCCCGGAAAGCATGACTCTCAAGGAGTTCTACAAGCAGGAAGAGCTTTCCCACAACTCCCGCATCCCCGTGTACTCAGACTCTCCGGAGTTCATAACGGGCTATATCCTCCGCTACGACGCCCTTGAGAATTTGGCCGAGGATAAATTCGACATGCGCCTCAAGACCATCAAGCGCAAGATTGCGGCCTTCCATGAGGAAACCACAGTCAGCGACATCTGGGAAAGCCTCCTCAAGACCAAGGACCAGATTGCCTGTATCATTGACGACTACGGCTGCTTCCAGGGCATCATCACGCTGGAAGACATTATGGAAACCATCCTTGGGATGGAAATCATAGACGAGAACGACACTATCACAGATATGCAGCAGTACGCCAGGGAACGCTGGCTCAAGCGCAAGAACCAGTACAAGCAGATAGTGCTGCCGGAGGAAGATGAGTAGGCGGCTTTTCTTCAACCCTCTTACGGGCCTATTTTTCAGACTTACAGCTAAACCTTACCGCAGGCGCAGAAAGGCTCCTGCAGGGCCGGAAGTGGAGTCTTTACGCGCCAAAGCCAAGGCCGATCTTCCCCCGCGCCTTGCCCGGCTTGCCGAAGAACACGGATTCCACTACAACAAAGTATTCATAAAGAATAACTTAAGTAACTGGGGAAGCTGCTCAAGCCTTGGAAACATAAACCTGAACCTCAGGCTGGTTACCCTCCCCCAGGAGCTTCAGGATTACGTTATGCTGCATGAGCTTTGCCACCTTAAGTACCTTAATCACGGCCAAGAATTCCACGCCCTCCTGGAGTCCGTTTGCCCCGGGCACAGGGAGCTCGCACGCCGTATGAAGCAGTACAAGATTCAATGAAAAAGGTTGCTGTCATAGGAGCCGGTGCTGCGGGGTGCTTTTGCTCCGCGGAGCTGCGGCGTGTGGCTCCTGATGTAGCCATAACCGTGTTTGAAGCCGGTTCAAAGCCGCTGGCCAAGGTAGCGATAACGGGCGGCGGCAGGTGCAACCTTACCAATGATTTCCAGGGCATACGCTCTTTGGCCGATGCCTACCCCCGCGGCGAACGCGTGATGAAACGCGCCCTGAAGGCCTTTTCCCAGGAGGACACCATCCGCTGGTTCACTGAGCGCGGCGTCCCCTGCGTACTTCAGGAAGACCACTGCTGGTTCCCCCGCAGCCAGGACGCCATGGACGTTGTCCGCTGCCTCCTCCGTGCCATGGATGGCGTGGAAATGAGGCTGGGCACACCGGTGAAACAAGTATTATGGGATACGCTCGGCCCTGACGGGCCTCGGTATGACATTATCACACCCTCTGTCATCCCGAGCGAAGCACTCTCTGTCATCCCGAGCGAAGCACTCTCTGTC
>JAFZML010000174.1 GCA_017553255.1 Bacteroidales bacterium
CTCCGAAGAATAGTCAAAATACAAGGATAAAACCGGAAAGATACCCTCAAATCGGCCAATCTTCTTCTTGAAAAACGAAAAAATCGAAGGATACCGAACTATCTCGATATCCTTCGATTGACTTAATTGTCAGAGGCCTTTTGTTTGGGCACCTTTTTCAGTGCCCTCCGAAGTCGGGGCCATTTTTGTACCTTCAGCAGATTATGCCACGGGTTTAGCCTTCTTCTGAGGGTCCTTGAAGAGAATCCAGAAGAGGACGCCAACAACAAAGGCGTAACCTGCAAAGATGTACCAGGCGTTGGGCCAGTTGGCGGGAGTGTTGAATACATCGCATGCATCTACAACCGCGCCGGCGGCAAGGGTGCCGATAGTGGCGCCAAAGCCGTTTGTCATCATCATGAACAGACCCTGGGCGCTGGAGCGGATGTCCTCCGCTGCGTTCTGCTCTACGTACAGGGAACCTGAGATGTTGAAGAAGTCAAATGCAAAGCCGTAAACAATGCAGCTCAGGACAAAGAGCAGCACTCCGGGCATTGCGGGATTGCCAAGGCCGAAGAATCCGAAGCGGCCGACCCATGCGAACATTGCAATGAGCATCACGTTCTTGATGCCGAACTTTTTCATTGCAAACGGAATGAGAAGGATGCACAGGGTCTCTGAAGCCTGTGAGATTGCAATAAGGGCGTTGGAGTTCTTGACGGCAAAACTGTCTGCAAAGGCGGGGTTGGCGGCAAACGAACCAAGGAAAGTGTTGGCGTAGCCGTTGGTCACCTGAAGGGATGCGCCCAGAAGCATTGAGAAAATGAAGAAGATTGCAAACTGGGGATCCTTGAACAGGGTGAAAGCCTTGAGGCCGAATGCATCGGCAAGAGATTCACTCCTTTTTGTCTTATCTACAGGGCAGGATGGCATTGTGAGGGCATAGCCGCACAGAATCAGTGACAGGATGCCGGATGAGATGAGCTGAACATAAGTTTCCTGCATACGTGCGCCGCCCACAGAGAGGAAGTTGGTAAGCAGCATGCTGCATATGAAGCCAACGGTCCCAAACACACGGATGGGCGGAAATTCCTTTACGGGATCCATGCCTTCCTTGGCCATGGCGTTGTAGGATACGGAGTTCACCAGGGCGATAGTGGGCATGAAGAATGCCACACTGAGGCTGTATAGGATGAACAGAGGTGCAAACTGAACGGCGTCTCCGGCGGTCATGCAATAAATGCCGGCACCGGCCATGAACAGACCGGCAAACCCGTGGCACATGGACAGCACTTTCTGGGCTTCCATTTTCTTATCGGCCACAATACCCATGAGGGTGGGCATAAAGATGGACACGATTCCCTGCATGGCAAAAAACCACTTGATTTGAGAACCCAGGCCGATGTTTCCAAGATAACGGCCGAGAGACGTAAGATAGGCGCCCCACACGGCAAATTCAAGGAAGAGCATGAGCACCAGCTTGAAGGTGACGGGTTTGATTTTAATTTGCATGATATTTGGGTTTATTAGTTTTTTCTTATCGTACAAAGTTACCAAAAAAATCCGTATTTTTGCAGAGATGTTCGAATTTAAATTACAGGCTCAGGATAAGGAGTCGGCGGCAAGGGCCGGAGTCATTTCCACGGACCACGGGGAAATAAGGACTCCCATCTTCATGCCGGTAGGTACCGTTGGTTCCGTAAAGGGCGTGTACCACAGGGACTTAAAGGAAGATGTAAGGGCCCAGATCATTCTGGGGAACACCTACCATCTGTACCTGAGGCCCGGCCTGGACACCCTCCGCAAGGCCGGCGGGCTTCACAAATTTGAGCATTGGGACAGGCCCATCCTCACGGACAGCGGCGGTTTCCAGGTGTTCTCCCTGGCCCCCATCCGTAAGCTCACTGAAGAAGGCTGCAAGTTCTCATCCCACATAGATGGCTCCAAGCATATCTTCACTCCGGAAAACAACGTAGATACCCAGCGCATTATTGGGGCCGATATAATCATGGCCCTTGACGAGTGCTGCCCCGGAGACGCAGATGAACGCTACGCCGCAAAGTCCCTGAAACTCACCCAGGGCTGGCTGGAGCGCTTTGCAAGGCATTTTGATGAAACTGAGCCACTGTACGGATACTCCCAGACAATGTTCCCCATAATCCAGGGCTGCGTGTATCCGGAACTCCGCAAACGGGCCGTGGAGCACGCCCTCAAACTGGACAATGCAAACCGCGGCGGATACGCCGTAGGCGGCCTTGCGGTAGGGGAGCCCACGGAGAAGATGTATGAGATGCTGGAGATAACCTGCCCGCTACTTCCCTCCGGAAAGCCCCGTTATCTTATGGGTGTAGGCACCCCCGCAAACATCCTGGAAGGCATTGCACGCGGAATAGACATGTTTGACTGCGTAATGCCCACACGCAACGGCCGCAACGGAATGCTGTTCACCTGGGACGGCATAATGAACATGAGAAACTCAAAGTGGGCGCAGGATTTCACTCCGCTGGACCCTCACGGCACTTCATTTGTAGACAGTTTCTACACCCGCGCGTACATACATCATCTTTTCATAGCCAAGGAGATGTTTGCCGCTATGGTGGCATCGGAGCATAACCTTGCCTTCTACCTGGACCTTGTTACAAAGGCCCGTGAGCATATTGAGGCAGGGGATTTCAGCGCCTGGAAAAATGCAGTGATTCAAAAACTTACGCAGCGCTTATGAACGTAGGACTGAGGAAGCTGGACTGGTACATAATCAAAAAGTTCCTGGTGACATTCTTCATGGCACTGCTGCTCCTTGCCGTCATCATTGTGATCTTTGACGTCAGTGAGAAGATTGAGGATTTCGTGCGCAGGGATGCCCCCATGAGGGAAATCTTCCTGGATTACTACCTTGGATTCATCCCGTATTTCATGAACATGTATTCCCCCATGTTCGTGTTCCTTACGGTTATCTTCTTCACGTCCAAGATGACTCAGGACTCTGAGGTTGTGGCCATGCTTTCAAGCGGCATTTCCTTTCATCGCCTCATGGTGCCTTATCTTGTATCGGCCATATTCATCATGTTTCTTTCAATGGGCCTTGGAATGTGGGTTATCCCTCACCAGGTGGGCCGGAAAGTGGACTTTGAGCAGAAGTACATCCCCCGCATGAAGGTGAAAATCGGCCATGATATGCACTATAAGCTGGAGAATGACCATTTTGTATACCTGGAGTCCTTCAGCGCATACAACAATACGGCGTATAACTTCACCCTGGAGGATCTTTCAACCGGCCATCTCCGCTCAAAGATTACCGCGGAAAGCGCACAGTATGACACCGTTACGGGCAGGTGGAAGCTCCGCAACTGGTTCATCCGTGATTACGACGAAGGCCTTGGAGACCACGTCCGCTCCGGCCGCCAGCTGGACACTGTGCTCAGCCTCACCCGTGACGACTTCTTCCTTAACAAGTACACCATTACGCGCCTCAATGAGGCCGAACTGGACAAGCTCATAAAAACGCAGATAATGAGGGGAGATGCATCGGTATCGGCCGCCCTTATTGAGAAGAACAACCGTATGGCAATGCCGCTCTCCTCCATAATCCTCACCATCATTGCGGTTTCCCTCTGTACCAAGAAACGGCGCGGAGGAATGGGACTGAACCTTGCCGCCGGAACGGCGCTGGGCTTCTCCTACATCCTTTTCCAGCAGTTCAGTGAGATGTTTGTGGCCACGGACACCCTTCCGCCGTCCATAGCAATATGGCTGCCAAACTACATATACGCGGTAATTGCCATTGTACTGTATATCAAAGCACCTAAATAAATGAAAGTCAGGATTGTAAACAAATCCAATCATCCCTGCCCGGCATACGCCACGCCCCAGAGCGCCGGTGTGGACCTCAGGGCAAACCTCAGTGAATGCGTCACAATAGGCCCCCTTGAAAGGGCGCTTGTCCCAACAGGCCTTTACATTGCCCTTCCTGCCGGTTATGAGGCCCAGGTAAGGCCCCGCAGCGGCCTTGCCGCAAAACACGGAATCACTGTCCTGAATACTCCAGGTACCATTGACGCAGATTACAGGGGAGAGATAAAGGTTATCCTTGTGAACCTCTCCAATGAGCCCTTTGAGATTGTCCCCGGAGAAAGGATTGCCCAAATGGTAATTGCCCGTCATGAAACCGCAGAATGGGAGGAGGTAGATTCCCTTGACATCACAGAGCGCGGCGCCGGTGGCTTCGGCAGCACCGGTCGCTAATGCAATTCTGAGTCTTATTTGTCATTCTGAGTCTTATTTTGTCATTCTGAGCGAAGCGAAGAATCTATGAATATCAAAGAATTACACCAAATCTTCCTGTCATCGGCAGGAGTGAACACAGATACCCGTACAATAGGGAAAAACCAACTTTTCTTTGCCCTGAAGGGGGAGAACTTTGACGGAAACGCCTTTGCGCTGCAGGCCCTGGAGGCGGGTGCGTGCTATGCAGTTGTGAACCGTACAGTTGAGGCCGATAACCCCCGCCTCATAAAGGTTGATGACACCCTTGAAACCCTCAAGGCCCTGGCGGCATACCACCGGAGCCAGCTGGACATTCCAGTTATCGGCCTAACGGGCACAAACGGAAAAACCACCACCAAGGAGCTTATAAGCGCGGTTTTGGCTGCAAAGTACAAGGTTGTGGCAACCGTCGGGAACCTCAATAATGAGATTGGCGTGCCGCTGTCTGTCCTGAAAATTGGCGCGGATGCCGATATCGCCGTGATAGAGATGGGCGCAAGCCATCCGGAGGATCTCAAACCCCTTCTGGCGGTGGCTCAGCCCAGCCACGGACTCATCACAAACGTGGGTAAGGCCCACCTTGAAGGCTTTGGAAGTTATGAAGGCGTGATGCACGCAAAGGGCCTCCTCTACGATTACCTCAAGGCTCAGGGCGGAATTGCATTCGCCAATGCCGAGGACCCCGTCCTCCAGGGCATGCTCTGGGACAGGGAGATGACATGCATAGCATACGGCCTGGACGGCGTTGAGGTTCTGCCTTCATCGGCCGAAAATCCTTTCCTCAGGATGAAATGGGCAAATGGCCGGATCCTTGAAACCCACCTTGTAGGTGCCTACAACGCCACAAACGTGCTTGCCGCCCTTAAGATTGGCTGGTTCTTTGGCGTTCATGAAGATGCCGCCATTAAGGCTGTGGAAAGCTAC
>JAFZML010000175.1 GCA_017553255.1 Bacteroidales bacterium
AGGCCTCCGGTAATGGCGGCGTCATCCTCACGGCAGCCGCCCCAGTCGCTGACAACCACGCCGTCAAAGCCCCATTCTCCCTTCAGAATGTCGTTCAGGAGCCTGTGGTTGTGGCAGTTGAATTCCCCGTTCCAGAGGTTGTAGGAGCCCATTATGGCCCAGGCTCCGCCTTCCTGGACGGCGGCCTTGAAAGCGGGGAGGTAAATCTCATACATTGTGCGGTCGTCCACCACGGAATTGGTGGCGGTGCGCCTCATTTCCTGATTGTTCACCGCAAAGTGTTTCACGCAGGCGGCCACGCCGTTTTTCTGGACGCCCTGGATATAGGGAACAACCATCTGGCCTGCAAGGTAAGGGTCCTCTCCCATGTACTCAAACGTGCGGCCTCCCAGAGGGGTTCGGCAAATATTGATGCCCGGGCCCAGCAGGATGTCCTTTTTGCGGTAGCGGGCTTCGGCCCCTATGCAGTCCCCGTAGAGGGCGCTCATCTCCCTGTTCCAGGTGGCGGCAAGGTTTATGAGGGCGGGGAAGGCGGTGCAGCTGTCGTTGGTCCAGCCGGCCTGGTCCCATTCATCCCAAAGGACTTCCGGCCTTATCCCGTGCGGGCCGTCGGTGTGCCAGAGCTCCGGGATTCCCAGCCTGGGTACGCCGGCGCTGGAGAACTTTGACTGGGCGTGGGTCATGGCCACTTTCTCCTCCAGGGTCATCCGGGAGAGGGTATTCTCTACCTTCTCTTCAAGGGAACTGCCCTTCTGAGGGGCACAGGAAACGGCCGCAATGGCGGCCAGGGCAAACAGGACTTTCTTCATATAGCCTTGCTATTGTTTGAAAGGTATTGTGAACATAAAGCGGGCGCCGCCGGTGTAGGAGGTGTCAAGCCACACTTTTCCTCCAAGGTTTTCGGCAATCACTTTGCAGATGCTGAGGCCCAGCCCGGCGCCCTGGACAAAGCTGTCCAGCTTTACAAAGCGCTGGAAAATCAGCTGGGCCTTTTCAGGGGGGACTCCGTGGCCGGTATCCGTGACGGAGAATGTTACCATTCCGGGATTTGTATTAAGTGAGCTTTCAAGGATAATGGAACCCTTTTCAGTATGCTTGCAGGCATTGGTGAGGTAATTGATGAGAACCTGCTGCACCCTCATCCCGTCTGTGTAAACCTTAAGGTCTTCCGGAAGTCCGGAATGGAAACTTATGGTTACACCGGGTTGCGCGCGGTGGTCTACGCTCTTTATTGACATCCGGCACATCTCGTTGAGGTTGCACAGGGAGAAATTCATCTGGTAATTGCCGTGCTCAACGTCAGAGAGGGACAGGATGTCTCCCACCAGGAGGGTGAGCAGATGGCTGTTGTTCATCACGTATGAGAGGTATTCGGCCTTTTCTTCCTCCGTATTTACGCCGTCAGGGAGCCCCAGGAGCTGGGCAAAGCCTATGATGGCGTTCATCGGGGTGCGGATTTCATGACTCATGTTCTGGACAAAGAGAGTCTTCATCCGGTTGGCTTCCTGGGCGGCAATCTTTGCCTTACGCTGCACGTCAACGTCGTGTTTCAGGAACAGGATTGAGAAAACAATAAGCAGGAACACAAGGATGGTGATGGCCCAGATGAGCGCGCTCTTGTGCATTTCCCACAGTGTTTGATGCCGGCCGAAAACGGTTGCATCCTCAGGGATGAGGGAGGTGTCCATCCCGAAGTTTTCCATTGCGGTATAGTTGAGCGTGGGGGTGGACGTAGCGAATCTGATGAAGGGAATGTCCCTTGGAGCGATGCCGCGGTCAAGGACATCCTTAAGCCTGTCCCTGAGAGCCTTGTGGTAGGCTTCATGGTCATAGGACTCATATCCCACTATGAGGCGGTTCTTTTCCAGGTCACACCAGAAAAGGTTGAATACCGGCACCAGGGA
>JAFZML010000176.1 GCA_017553255.1 Bacteroidales bacterium
ACATCCGCGTGTATGTATATGACGGTAAGATGCACCCCGTAGACTCCAAGGAAATTGCCTTCATCATCGCCGGCCGTAACGCCTTCAAAGAGGCTTTCCGCAACGCTGGCCCCAAGATCCTGGAACCCATCTACAACGTAGACATCATCACTCCCAATGAGTATGTAGGCCCCTGCATGAGTGACCTCAACACCCGTCGCGGCATGATCATGAACCAGGATATGGATAAGGGCTTCACCGTGCTTCACGCCCGCGTTCCCCTTGCAGAGCTTTACCGCTACTCCACCATCCTGAGCTCCCTCACCGGCGGCTCCGCAACCTTCTCAATGAAGTTCGCAGAGTACGTTCAGGTTCCGGCCGATGTCCAGACCAAGCTTCTGGCCGAATACGCCGCTCAGGAGCAGGAAGAGGACTAAGTCCCGTGGAGCTAAAGCGCTGACTATCAGCCGCTTACAACAAAGAGGGTGTCCGAAACCGGACACCCTCTTTTGCGTAACATTCTGTGTATTAGGAGCTTAGCTCCACGGACTATACCTGGTTGAGGGCCAGGGCCTCGGAGATTTTGGCGGTGATTTCGGGGAGGGTCATTCTGGGGGCGTTGTGGGAGTTGTACTCCGAGAGGGGAGCGCCGGCGTGGTCCTTTACGGCGGGGATGCGGAAGAAGCCGCCCATGTCCTGGGCCTTGGCGCCTTCCTCCTTGGTGAGGAGGGTCTCATACAGCTTTTCGCCGGGGCGGGGACCAATCACGGTAACGCCGCTGCCGCCGGCCATTTCGCACACGGCCTGTGCCTGCAGGCCGATAGTACACGCCGGTGACTTCTGGACCAGAATATCTCCGCTGCGGCCGTTCTCAAAGGCATAGAGGACAAGCTCCATGGCATCACGGAGAGTCATTATGAAGCGCGTCATATCAGGGTTGGTGACGGTGACCGCCTTGCCCTCTGAGATCTGCCGAAGCCATAGCGGAACCACAGAGCCCTGGGAGCAAAGAACATTACCAAAGCGGGTGCACATAATACGCGTGGAGCCACCGGACAGATTCACGGCAATACGCTCTGCAATGGCCTTGGTATTTCCCATCACGTTGGCAGGGTATGCCGCCTTATCAGTGGACAGGCAAACAATTGCCTCAACCCCCGCTTCAACGGCGGCTTCCAGAAGCGTTGCCGTGCCAAGAACATTGGTCCTCACGGCCGCCAGAGGGTCTTTTTCGCAGCCAGGGATGTCCTTCATGGCGGCGGAGTGGAAGATATAATCAACGCCATCTACGGCGCGGCGGCAAACATCGGCCTTGGAAATATCCCCGGCAATGAAAGTGAGCTTGGAGGAATGGAAACGCTCCTTCATAAGCTCCTGCTTCCCGGCGTCACGGGAGAGGATTCGGATTTCCTTTACGTCGGAGGTGATGAAACGCTCTACGGCAGCGGTCCCGAAGCTGCCCGTGCCGCCCGTTATAAGCAGCGTCTTGCCGGAAAATACAGACATTCTACTGATATTCAAAAGTGTCAAACCAATAGGCGCGGTAGGATATTCCCTCCCTGCCGATAACCTTTATAATATTCCCACTCAGATCCGTGAAAACGGCTTTTCTGGTGGTTGTGCTGCTAAGAAGCATACGGTCCGTGCCAATACACTGGGCGTTGCTGCGGTCACGGGAACTGTACTCCTCCGGAAGGTCTATCTTAAGTTCGTAAACCGCCGTCCGGGCCGAAGGATCAATCTTGAAAAGAACCGCGCTGGAGCGCTTCACATCCTTTCCGTTGGAGTAGCATAGGATGCGGTCCGGTTCAATGACCGTGGCGGCGTGGAGGCCTCCCTTTGGGAAATCCCCGTCCAGAGTCACGTTGCCGTTTACGCCCACGCGGTACACCACATCACCTGTGCGGCCGTCAATCTTCCAAAGTTCAGAAATGGCGTTAAACGTCATATACCAGTTCCCCTCAGAGTCCTGCGCCACGGAATTCGCGTGCACAAGGTCTGTGAGCCGTTTTTCGGCATTGAGATAGGGGGCTTGTAAATCTCCCAGCTCCGCGAAGCAATCCCACTCCTTAACCTTTACGCCGTCCTGGCCAATAACCGTGAATCCGTCTCCCCACACATCCCCTATGGGATATGTCTTCACAACGTTGTTCACATACAGCAGATTGCCGTCCGGGAGCATCTTGATTTCATGGTGAGGGTATTCTATATTGCCCTTTCCGGAAGTCCAGTAAAGGATGCGGTTGCCGTCAAGGTCTATCACCTCCGTGTGGGCGCAAAGCCTGTAGAAATTCTCTTCATCGGCAAAGCCAGTAAGGACGGCCATGCGGTTCATTGCAGGGTCACACCAGGCCACGCGGATTTCCTCCCCAAAAGCGTGATACCACACAACTTTACCATCCGGATCACAGAAGGTTACATACCCTGAAGGAGATGCTTCCCACTGCATCAGGAGGCCGTCATAGCCAATATCCCCTTCCTTTTCTACAGTATAAACCGGGCAGTCTGCTGGCAGCGCCCCCGTTTTAAAATGCATGGGCTCTGACCATTTGTCCCCAAGACAAACCGCAAAGTCATATTCCGTTTCAGGGTACAGGAACTTAAGAACCTGGCGGTCCTTGCCGCCGTCAGTGTGCCTGAAAGCGGTATATTTGCCGGAATCCCGGCCTTCTGAAGTTTTCCAGTAAAGTATGCACCAGTTGGAGGGGCTACTGAACGTCACGTCCACGGCATAGCGCAGGCTGTTGTCCGTAGGAGACAACGTAACCTTGGAGACATAGTCTGAGAATGCCTCCTCCCTGGTACAGGAAAGCAGCGCCAGCAAAGCCAGCGCTGCTGTAATGAAGAATAATCGGCCTTTCATTAATCCTCGTAGATCACCTGTACGGATTTAACCCAGAAGCAGTCTACTTCGTCGTTGGTTGTGAGCCACTTGATCTCAAGAAGACCGCCAACGGGATCCGGAGCCGTGAAGGTGTAAGGTGTCATGTCGTTGACAAGGGAGAAGGTTGCACCAACCTTGACGCCTCCAATGAAGAGAGACAGCTCTGCGGCGCTCTTGTCCTCACCGGATTCGGGGGCAAAGCGGGCTGTGCTCACCGTTACGGAAGAAATCTTCTTTGCAGCAAAGCTCTCCGTCCACATCCTTGCGCCCTTGGCGGTTTCTGCGGCGGCATTTGCGCCCCATGCACGGCCAATCATAAGACCTGCGTTGGGGTTCATGTAGTAGAACGGCATTGCAGACTCTACTTCAACCTCCCAGGTAATGCCCTGATCAACAAGCGGAATAACCTCAGTTGCGCCGTCGTCGGTTACGCCAAAATCACCATTGCGGAAGCTGTGCACATAAGTCATCTTGCCCTTCGGCATAAGGAAGATACCAAGCACGGAAGGTCCTTCTTCTCCCTGATAGGGATATTCAAGGAGCATCTCGTTCTCATCTACGCTCACAATCCGATACTCTCCGCCAATACCGGTAGCATCGGCAAGCATAAGCGGGAATGCGTTGCCGCCAAACTTGAGGTAGCTGGCGCCGTCCTTCTTCACTATTGCCCAGGTCTCATTGCCGGTCATCTGGACGGTCTCAGTCTCATACGTGGTGTTGTTGTAGGTGTCGTTTTGTGCGCCAAGTGACATCTCTACAGTACCGTTGGACTTGAAGGTGATGAAGTCTCCTGCGGTTTGGGCGGGGTTGTCAACTCCGCGCTCTACGTTAATCCAGGGATATGTGCCGGGCGTGCCATCAGCGGCGCGGGAGCCGTACTTAAGGAGCAGCCAGGTGCCAAGGACGGCCTTTTCCTCTCCGGTCATGGCGCGGGTGAGGTTAGGAAGCTCAAAGACTGCGCCGGCCTTAAGGGTTGTTGCATCGGCCGATACCTCCATCTCATCCGTCCCAACAGTGTAGGTGAGGGTTATTTCACCCACGGCGCCGGGGATTGCAGCAACATAATAGCTGCCGCCGCTCTTGAAGTTGCCCTCGAAGGCGGAAACCTTGATCTCCGGGCTTGTGGAACCGGCGGTAAGGGCGGGAGTTCCGCTGCAGTCAATGCTCACGGCACCGGAAAGGGCGCCCTCGGCGGTTTTGATCTTGACGGAAGAAACGCCCTCGGTGTCGGCGTCAAGGGTGAATTTAAGGATGGCGGCAAGAGGGCTCATGGCAATAGCGTCCCCTGATGACTTACCGGCAGCCA
>JAFZML010000177.1 GCA_017553255.1 Bacteroidales bacterium
CCTGAGCTCAGGATTTGAAGACTTACTCAGATTCCAGTGGTGGGCCCATATTGCGTCCTGGGGCCCGCCCTGGGACTGGTCATATCCGGCGTAGATGAAAAGGACCATATCCAGCACTCCGTCCTCATCGGCGTCATACCTAGAGAAATCCACCTGCTCATCAAGCGCAAGGCAGGCTTCTGCCAGGGCTTCATCCGCGGCGAAATCTGCCCTGACGCCGTCTTCAATCACATCCCTTCCGTAGTACGCGCGGTATCTTGAAAGGGTTACCGGGCCGAATACGTCAAAGACGGGCGTGAAAGCGCCAAGGGAATTGTCCATGAAATAATCCCTCACGGAACCCGTGGCTTTGCCCTCAGAGTAACCCTCCTCATTGAGGATGGGGTTGAAATAGGCTTCAGGAGCCTCTCCTTCAAACTTTACATCACTGAACTGAAGCATAACGCATGGCACCCTGAGGGTATCCAAGGCCGCCCAGGCGCTAATGACGGAAGACAATATGAGGGCCAGTATCATAGGAGCGGTATCACTACAAAGGTACTGTCATTCTGCTTGAGCCAGGCTTTGTCTTCCTTAAGCTGGAAAACAGTCATCTCATACCTTGAGCTCACAGTGCTGTGGCCCTGCTCCAGAACCCGGTAAAGGAAGGACACGGTTTCACCTGATTTCAGCACGCGGGGAAGGCCTGAAATGCTTGTAACAGAGAGTTTCTGAGGATCCAGAAGGCGGTATGAGCGGCCTCCAGAATATTCTACAATGCTTAGCTGGTTCACTGCGGAATCAAAAATCACGTCCCCTCCCTCAAGGCCGTATGCGCCTGGAGTTGTAATCATGGTTATAGGATCAGGATCTTCCGGAACGGGAGGATCCGGGGCGGGCGGTGTGGGCCTGTCCGGCGTTTTGGGAATGCAGGAGAAAACCAGCGCCAGGGCAAGGACAACCAGGGATATGAGCCTTTTTAGCTTCATATAGTTAACAAAAATAGTAAAAATAGGAGATAATTGCTAATTTTGTGTTCAAATTTGAAAGTCAGGATGCTGGTTCAAATCATATTGTTCCTTGTGGGCCTAACGCTTGTTGTGTTTGGCGCAGATTACCTTGTGGAAGGGGCATCGGCCGTTGCAAGAAAGTTCGGCCTCAGTGAATTCGTCATCGGCCTTACTATAGTGGGCATGGGGACATCGGCCCCGGAAATGGTTGTGAGCTTTATTGGCGCCGCTCAGGGTAATGCGGACATAGCCCTTGGAAACGTGGTGGGTTCAAATATCTTCAACACCCTCCTCATCCTTGGCATCACCGCCCTGCTGCTTCCTATGGCCATAACAAAGGAAAACAGGCGCAGGGACATCCCCATGAACATAGTCACAGTGGTTGTCCTCATCCTGCTGGGGCTGGAGCACACCATCTTCGGCGCAGGCACAGACGGCCTTTCCCGCCTGGACGGCGGCATCCTCCTGGCCCTTTTCATCGGCTACATGTGGAGCAGTTTCAAGGCCTCCTCCCCGGATTCAGATTCTCCCGCGGAGACTAAGCAGATTGGCATCTGGATGGCTCTTCTCTTTATTGCAGGAGGCATTGCGGCCCTTATCTTCGGGGGCAGGCTCTTTGTAAATTCGGCCGTATCCATTGCCCATACGCTGGGGGTTAGTGACAAGTTCATAGCCATCACCATCCTTGCGGGCGGCACTTCCCTGCCGGAACTTGCCACCTGCGTTGCAGCGGCCGTCAAGAAGAAGGGCCAGCTGGCGCTGGGCAACATCATCGGCTCAAACATCTTCAACGTGCTGCTTATACTTGGAGGATCGGCCCTCATCAATCCGCTGAGTTTTGCCGATATTTCCTTCATTGACCTTGGCATACTCCTTGCCAGCGCACTGGCGCTTCTCACCAGCTGCTACATAGGAAAAAGAAACAGCATAGACCGCCTGGACGGTACGCTGTTTCTCATTCTATGGGCCGGCTATATGGCCTGGCTTATTGTAAATCTGTAAGGTTTTCCTTTGAAAGGACGGGATTGCTGTAGATGTGCAGCAGGATATCCCTCAGTTCATCCTTGTCCAGGGTGGGTTCCACCTTGCCAAGAAGGGCCTCAATGTAGCCTTTGAACGCCTCCAAATCCTGAGGAGTATACTCTGAAGCGTATTTTCCGCCGCCGTTTACAATGTCAAATGCCATGTAATTGGTTTTCCACAGCTTGTAGCCTTCTATGATGCGGCAGTCCATGGCATGGCGGATTTTCTGGTAGCGGTCATTCTTGTCACAAAGGGAAGCTTCCTCAATTTCATCCTCCGTGAGGGGTTTTCCAAACTGGATATGGACATTTCCCTTTTTCTGCATTATGCCCTGAATGATGCTCTCAAGGTCCTCAGTTTCAGATTTCACGTACTTCTGGGTGCGGGAAATGAGGATTTCACGGGCCTTCAGGATATCGCAGGGTTCATACTCATAGGAGATGCTTATGGGGATAATGTTGAGCTCCTTGAAATTCTCCGTGAAGTCCTTGGTGCCGCTCATGTCAAACATCTTGAGGAGGCCCTGCTCCGTGGTGTCTATGCCGTCCTTGGTGCGGCCCTGGCGCTGGGCTATCCATACGGAACTGGTGCCGGAAGTGATAACCTCACGGATATAACGGGAAAGCAGCTGGGATGAAAGATAGAGTTCACGGGCCGATATTCCCCTGATAACCTTGATCATGCGGTTGGAGCGTATGAGAAGCTCCACGCTCTTCTGTTTGAGAAGGTTGTCACCGACGCAGATCTGGGTATCCGGCAGGCCGTTTTTGAGGAGTATGAGCTGAAGGAAGGCGGGATCCAGGATAATGTCCCTGTGATTGGACATTGCAAGGTACTTGCCCTTTATGGCCAGAAGGTTCTCCAGACCGTCATAGGTAAATTCATTTACAGACTGGTCTATGACCCACTGGATGGCCTTTGACATTACTATGGACTGGAATTCGTCCACAGTATGGATACTACGGAGAATCTCTCCAAGGAGGGTTTCCGGCTGGTCCGGGAAGATCTTCTTGGAAATCCATTTGGTATTTGGATGATTGGACAGGCGCGTTAGGGCGGCCGATGCTTCTTCGTCACTGAAAGGAGCAATGTCCATAAATTCAGTAAGGTCCATACTCAAATCAATTCTGGTACAAAAATAATCCAAATTTTTGGATTTACCTATGGCCTTTCAAGCAAAGAAGAGTCTCCGTATGAAAGAAAACGGAAGTCATTCAGTAGAGCATAGTTATAAATACTTCTCCAGTCTCCGTCAACAAAGGCCGATACCAGGAGGATAAGCGTACTCTCAGGCTGGTGGAAATTGGTCACCAGAAGGTCTACAAGGCGGAATTTGAAGCCCGGGACTATGATGATTCTTGTGCCTGCGCTGAGTTCTGTCCGGCCGTTTTTGTCCAGCCAGGCAATTATTGCGTCAAGGGCCTCCTTAGTTGAATAAGGGTATTCCCTCTCATACGGAGCCCACTGGGCTACGTCACGGGGCTGTCCATCCTCTATGCAGCTTACGCCAACGTAGTAAAGGGATTCAAGGGTTCTCACGGACGTGGTTCCTACTGCAATGAGGGGGGCTTTGCGGTCACGGAGCTTAATGAGAAGCTCTTTTGTAACGGCAAAAGGCTCACGGTGCATAGGATGCTCAGATACCAGGGAACTCTTTACGGGAAGGAAGGTTCCTGCGCCCACGTGAAGGCACACCTTCTCAATATCAATGCCCTTTTCACGTATGCCGTCAAGTACCTTGTCAGTGAAGTGCAAACCGGCCGTAGGGGCAGCTACAGAGCCCCTTATACGTGCATAGAGGGTTTGATAGCGCTGGGTGTCAATGGCCTCAGATTCCCTGTTCAGATACGGCGGAATGGGGACTGTTCCGGCAAGTTCAAGAACCCTTGAGAACGGGCTGCCGTCCTTCCAGGTAAACCTCACCTCCCCCGTCTGGCCATCACGGCCAATTAGTTCCGCCTTCAGGTCCATGGCCTCAATCTGGCTGTCGGAATTGGGATTATACAGCCTCAGGATATCCTCCTTCCACTTTTTGGCATTGCCAATGACGCATTTCCAGGTGGTCTCGGAGGTAGCTGCAAAAGCCAGGTTATACTCTACGGGAGATACAGGCTCAAGGCAGAATATCTCTATATGCGCACCGCTTTCCCGCCTGAAATGCAGGCGGGCCGGTACAACTTTGGTCTCATTGAACACCATCATTGCACCTTCAGGAAGTAGATCCGGAAGATTGCGGAAAATGGTGTGGGATACTTCTCCGTTCTTATAATGGAGAAGCTTTGAGGCATCACGCTCAGGAAGGGGATATTTCGCTATCCTGGAGTCCTCCAGGCCATAATTGTAATCCTCTATATGAATTTCCGGTATCATGAGAATTCGTTTTTCACGGCAAAGTTACACTATTAATCACAAATTGTAAAATCATGCTCAAATTCAGTTTTGGAAAGTGCGGATAATATACAAATGTGAAACTTGACCTTGCGCCATATTGTTGACATTTGTAAATAGCGCTACATTTGTTGCGGAGGCCGAAAAGGATTTGAGAAATTTTTGAAAAAGTGTTCCACGCTTTAGCTCATTTTTAGTGTAATTAGCGGATAATCAGTGTTTTATATGATATCATATATAATGTTACTTTAGCAAAATTTACCTGCCCGAGCCAGGGCCTTGAAAAATTGTCAAATTATTGTCTTATATTATATTATATTTACTGCATAATCAGATATTTATATAGTATTATCTAAATATATTTTTAGGTAATTATATACCACTATTCCCCTGCCCCTTCCGGGATGTTCCTCGGCCATTGTATTTGGATATATCACATATAGTGTGTATATTTGTAACAGTAAAATTCAGGAATATGAATAGGAGACTTTTGCAGTTTTTGCAGGCGGAAAATCTCACGCAAACGCAGTTCGCGGATACTCTCTCCGTCGCGCGCGGCAGCGTGTCCCATATTCTCTCCGGCCGTAACAAGCCCGGATATGATTTTCTGGAGAGTCTTATGCTCCACTACCCTGCCCTTAATCTGGAATGGCTGCTCACAGGGAGGGGAAAAATGTACAAAGAACCCTCCTCAGAGGGCTCTGAGGGCGGTATTATGATGGATCTTTTCCCTCAAAAAACCGCAAATTCCGGCCGTAAAGCACAGAGAATCCTGGTTTTTTACTCGGACAACACCTTTGAGGAGTTCCATCCTGAGGAATAATTTATTATTTTTGCATCCGTATTGTATAATTCACCAGGATGCTGTTTTTCAAGAAAAAACTTGACAAGGTCCCAAAAATCGAATTCTCAGGCGTTACGCTTGGGAATCCCCTTGGGGCTTATGAACTAACGCGTCCTGCACCCGGATTCCTCACTCTGATGCCTCCTAAGGACGGTATTTTGGAGTGGATCCTGAAGCTTCAGGCCCAAAGGAAGGAAACCGTTCTTGCCGTAAATCTGAAGCGTGACATACAGCGTTCCTTTGCCCTTCTGTATGACTTTGTAGACTTCCTTATCATAGATACCGGATGGGAAGAAGGTACCCCGGAAGTACCGGATATTACCGTCCTTCTGGATGAACTCCTTAGTCTCAGGCTGTGCTATGAGCGCTATACCCGCATCCTTGTACGCATCACAGACGGCCTTACCAAAGATGAAATAGGCCCGCTGCTCAATTATTGCAGGCTTTCCGGAATAGACGGCGTGGTTATCCATGGGGTAAAGCGCTTTGAATACGCAGAAAATGCCACCCAGGGCAGGCTTCCGCTTATCCTAAGCACGGACTCTCCCCAGGAAGCACTTGATTTCTGCAGCCGCGGAATCCCCGTTGAAACCCATCTGGGAGCCATTCAGCGCCTAAAGATACTTAAATCCCTGAATAAATAATATGCTTACCGCAAGTATATGCACAATTGGCGATGAAATCCTCATCGGCCAGGTTACGGATACCAATTCCGGCAATATTGCAAGGGCCCTGGAAGAGGCTGGTATCCATGTCAGGAGCATGATTTCCGTTGGTGACGCCCCGGATGCCATTGAGGATGCCCTGCAGCTGGAACTCCGGCGCAGCAGCATTGTAATAACCACCGGCGGCCTTGGCCCCACCAAGGATGACATCACAAAGGCCGTACTGGCCCGCCTCTCCGGCAGCAAAGGCTACATGGAGGATCCCGGCCAGCTGGAAATGGTGCATAAGATACTTAAAGGAAGGGGCCTGGACGTACTTCCCATCAATCTTGCCCAGGCTCAGGTGCCGGAAAAGGCCCAGGTTATTGTAAACAAACTTGGCACTGCCCCAATAATGGTGTTTAGAAGCCTTTTAGGGAACTCTACGCTATACGCCCTTCCCGGAGTACCCCATGAGGCAGTGGGCGCAATTCCGGCCGTTTTAGGGGACATTCTGGCCCATTTCAAGCCTGAAAGCATAATTCACCGTAACATAATGGTGTACGGAATTGCGGAATCTGCCCTTTCAGAGAAAATTGCAGCGTGGGAAGACGCCCTCCCCGCCGATATGCACCTTGCGTATCTTCCCAACACCCTTACGGGGATAAGGCTCAGGCTTTCTTCCTACGGAGGGGACGCAGGGCGCCTTGAAGCGGCCCTTGAAGAGCTTAAAGGCCTTCTGGGGTCCCTTGTATATGCTTCAGAGGACAGCAGCCTTGAAGTTGCAATAGGAAAGCTTCTCAAGGAAAGCGGGGAAACCGTCTCCTGCGCAGAATCCTGCACCGGCGGGGAAATAGCCCACCTTTTCACTTCAGTATCCGGATCATCGGCATACTTCCTTGGTTCCGTAACCTCCTACGCCGTGTCCGTAAAGGAGAAAGTCCTGGGTGTTCCGGCCCGGGTAATTGAGGAGCATGGAGTGGTAAGTTCAGAGGTTGCGGCTGCTATGGCGGAGGGTGTAAGGCGCCTCACCGGCAGCACATATTCCGTTGCAACCACCGGCCTTGCCGGCCCTGCCGGAGATGAGTTCAATCCGGTGGGAACAGTGTGGATTGGAGTGTCCGGACCAAGGGGTACGCGCACTGTAAAGTACTGTTACAAAAATGACCGCGCGCGCAATATTGAGCGCTTCGCGGCCTCTGCCCTCAACTTCCTGAGGTTATACATAGAAAATCAGCTATAGTGCTGATATACAATAAAAGTAACACAAATGTTCTATTTAATAACATTTGTGTTACTTTTGTATCTAACGCTCTAATTCAGAGCAGTTTACAACTCTTTGGAATACATCCATCAGGTTTTTGCCTGAAACCTTCTCAATGTCCTCTTCCAAGTACCCGCGGCGTCTCATTTCCTCGCCCACGGCACCTATCTTGGACACATCTTCAAGACCCTCCGGACCAACGGGAATTCCGTCAAAGTCACTGCCCAGTCCAACGTGATCTATGCCCGCAAGTTTCACCGCATAATCTATGTGGTCCACCACTTCCTTTACGCCGGGACGCCAGACCTCTTCCTTAAGGCGGTCCTGAATTTTATGCCAGGCTTCCGTGCGCTCAGGGTCCGAGGGGCACTGCCTCCAGTACTGGTCCACTTCATCGGCCTTATCAAGAAGGGCAGCCTCCGCAGGATCTGCGCCAAAGCGCTCACTGAGGAATGCCGGATAGAAATTGATTCCAACATAGCCGTCCTTCTCCCCTAGCGCCCGCAGCATGTCATCCGTAAGGTTGCGCCTGTGGCCGCAAAGGCTTCGGCAGCATGAATGGCTTGCAATAATTGGAGCCTTGGAAAGCTCTATGCAGTCCCAGAAAGTCTTGTCTGAGGCATGAGAAAGGTCTATCATCATGCCCAGCTGGTTCATTTCCGCAACAACCTGCCTTCCAAAGGGGCTAAGGCCATTCCATTTCTTACCCTCAGAGGCGGCATCGGCAATGGCGTTGTCTCCGTTGTGCGTAAGCGTAACATAGCTCACTCCAAGGCGGTAGAAAGTCCTAAGGAGAGACAGATTCTCCTGGATTGGGGAACCGTTCTCCATACCTATAAATATGGAAATAATGCCGTCCTGGCGGTTTTTAGCGGCTTCCTCCGGGCTGAAGGTAATTGCCGCAAGCTCTGAATTGCGCTCTACGGCGTCATAGGTGGCCGACAGCATCTCCAGGGCATAGCGCGTAGCTGCATCCGGAGCTGTTTTAGGCGGGGTGTATAGCGCAAAGAAGGCCCCGTCCACTCCCCCCTTCACAAGTTTAGGGAAGTCTACGTGGCCGTATTTGTTGTCTATATCCACATTCCTCAGCCTAAGGAGCTGGGAAGGGGTATCCATGTGGGAGTCGTAGATCATTATCTGGTGCTTGAGCCGTAAGGGGCAAGGGTTGACTTTACAATTTTGCCAATTTTGAACACGGGATCACCGGTGTAATAGAGGCTGCTGCCGCCAACAAGATTGGCGTCCAGGCTCTCTGAGACGGTGATATTGGCCTTTACGGAGCCGCTGAGGTCTACGGTTGCGGTTTTGGCATCAAATGCACCGGCCTCAATGTTGGCGCTCTTCTCTCCGTTTACTGAAAGGGCCTCCCCCTTACCGGAGAGGTTAAGGCTGGCCGATCCTCCAATAGTTACAACGGCCTTCTCTCCCTCAAATGTGGCTACAGTCTTGGAACCACCTGAACCGGAAATGGTTGCGTTTTCACCCTTGGAGGTGATGGCAATTTCTGAGGAACCGGCGGCGGCGGTAATTACATCATGGGCATTAACAGTGGCCCTGAGGTTTGCATTACCCTCTGTTTTTAGCTCTGCCTTATTCACGGCATCTATGCTTAGGGCCGCCTGAGCCTGTTTTTTCATGCTCACATCCACTGCATTTGCCTTGATACTCAGGTTCTTGAGCTGGGCCTTGTCCTGGATGTCAATATCTGCAGTGAGCTTGCACTCCATTACGTCCCCGCAGGTAAGGACGGCATTCTCTCCAAGGAACAGTGAAGAGAGTTCCGGGAGCGTGATATTTGCCCTGAAAACGGGCTTAGGGGCATTCCTGCCCTTGTACAGCTGCCTTACATCCTTGGGAACGGACTTGCTGTCATAAGTAATGTGAAGCACTTTGCCGCGCACGTACACCTGCACGTAGGGTGAGAGCATCTTGTCCACAGTTACCTTGGCTTCGCAGGGGCCGCTTGAAAGGGTGACCTCAAAGTCATCGGCAACCTCCAGGCCGGAAAACTCCCCTACGGGTATAATCTTTTCCTCAAGCTGTGAGGTGTACTGGGCACGGGCGGCAGGAGCCACCAAAAGTAAAGTGATACTTGCAATAGCAAGAATCAACATCTTGTTAATCAGTGCTTTCATATTACAATACTTTTATTAGTTTTCTATTTGCTCCATAAGGGAAGTCCACTCCAGAGTCTGCTCATCCATTGTCCTCTTGTGCTCCAGGTATTCCCTTGTCAGTTCCAAAATATCGTGATTATTTCCCGGATTAGCAAGGATTTTCTCTATTTCCGCCATCTTTTCCTCATGGGCGGATATCTGCTTCTCCAGATAATCTATACGGTTCCTAAGTTTCCTCTCCTCCTTTGAAACGGCCTTCATCTTATGGAATTCACTCTTTCCGGCCGATTCCTGCCTGACGGGAGCCGCCTCTTCCTTCTCAGGCCCCTTCCTTTCAAGCTCTCGGAGGCTCTCAAGCTTGCGCCTTCTGAGGAAATCGGCCACGCTGCCAAGGTGCTCAGTCACTTTTCCGTCCCGGAATTCATAGAGCTTGTCCACAAGGCCGTCCAGGAAATCACGGTCATGGGATACAACAATAAGCGTACCGTCAAAGGATTTAAGGGCCTGCTTCAGGATATCTTTTGACTTGATATCCATGTGGTTGGTGGGCTCATCCAGCGCCAGGACGTTGTACGGGGACAGCATGAGCTTTGCCATTCCAAGCCGGGCCCTCTCTCCGCCGCTCAGGACGGAAACCCTCTTGTCTATGTCTTCTCCCTTAAATAGGAAGGCCCCCAGGATATCCCTGAGCCTGGTTCTGATATCCCCTACGGCAATCCGGTCCAGCGTGCCGAAAACGGTTTCTGTTGGATCCAGTATGTCTTCCTGGTTCTGGGCATAATAGCCAATACTCACGTTGTGGCCGGTTTTTGCCTCCCCTTCAATGGGATAGAGTTCCTTCATTATCACCCTCATGAGGGTTGTCTTGCCCTCTCCGTTGCGGCCAATGAGAGCCACCTTCTCTCCCCTCTTGATTTCTATATCGGCATGGGAGAAAACCACCTTCTGAGGGTATCCTACTGTGATATCAGTGGCCTTGAACACCACGTCTCCGGAGCGCTGGGCGGGCGGGAATTTCAAATTGAGTGACGCGTTCTCCGTTTCATCTATCTCTATCCTTTCAAGCTTCTCCAGCGCCTTTATGCGGGACTGTACCTGGTTGCTCTTGGTGGGCTTGTAGCGGAACCTGTTTATGAAATCCTCCGTCTTCTCAATCATCCGCTGCTGGTTCTCATAGGCGGCGGTTTGCTGGGCAATCCTTTCCTGACGCAGCGTAACATACTCACTGTAAGGCACTTTATAGTCATGGATATGCCCAAGGAGTATCTCTACGGTGCGGGTTGTGACGTTGTCCAGGAACTTACGGTCATGGGAAACCATCATAAGGGAGCCGCGGAAGTTCTTAAGATAGTCCTCAAACCACTCAATGGATTCAATGTCAAGGTGGTTGGTGGGTTCATCCAGAAGCAGCACATCCGGCTTTGACAGAAGGATCTTGGCCAGTTCTATGCGCATATTCCACCCCTGGCTGAAGGTTTCCGTATTGCGGTCCAGCTCATCCTCCCTGAATCCAAGGCCGAAGAGTACCTTCTTTGCCTGCACCAGCGGGGATTCCCCCGTTTCCAGTGCCAGGCGGTCATTGAGCTCATTCATCCGGGCTATAAGGGCCGAATACCCCGCCGACTCATAATCCGTCCTCTCCCCAAGCTCCGCCGTTAGCTTCTCAAGCTCCTCCTCCATAGCCGTCAGGTGGTCAAACACCGTCATAACCTCCTCAGTCACAGTCTTTCCCTTATGGTGCTCCATAATCTGGGGAAGGTAGCCTATATTAATCCCTGAGGGCTTTTCTATGCTTCCGGAAGTAGGAGACTGCTCCCCTGTTATAAGCTTCATTAGCGTACTCTTCCCCGCCCCGTTCTTACCTACAAGGCCAATCTTGTCCTGCTCGCTTATATGAAAGCTCACGCAGTCAAGAAGATTGAAGCTCCCGAAGGAAACGGTAACGTTGTTAACTGAAATCATTTCTTACAGAGGAGTACGGACACTTCAAAAAGGCCATATAGCGGCACGGCCAGCACAAACATGGAAAACGGGTCACTGGGCGTAATGAGGGCCGCCAGGATAAGGACTATCACAAAGGCATATTTACGCCAGGTCTTGAGCTGAGCGCGGTTTATTATGCCGATTGATGAAAGCGCCAGGATAACCGTTGGGAATTCAAACAGTATCCCTATAAGGAACACCATGGAGGTGAAAAGGGACATGTAGGAGCTCAGGGAGATGGTGTTTACTATGGTGTCACTAACGGAGAAGTTCACAAAGAACACCAGGCACACCGGCAGCACCACAAAGTACCCAACGGCAACGCCAAGATAGAAAAGGCCCGAAGACAGCCCAAAAGCGCCCCGTACGGCCTTTTTCTCATTCTCATAGAGGGCAGGTGAGACAAACTTCCATATCTCCCAAACAACAAAGGGAAACGCCACCACAAGGCCGCAAAGGATAGAGACCTTAAGGTACACGAAGAATTGGGCCGATAATTCAATGTTTATAAGCTCCATTGAAAAGTCAAGGCCCGGAAGGCGGTACAGGGGGAAATCCGGCCGGGTGGGCCAGAGGACTGCGCTGAAAAGCGTCTTGGGGAAACAGAGGAATATCAGGGAGGCGGCGAAAACGCCCAGCACTGAGCGCCAGATTGTGCCTCTCAGTGCCTCCAGATGGTCCCAGAAGGACATTTCATCACCTCCGGGAGTCACTCTCTATTCCTTGGTCTCGGGTTTGTCTTTGGAAGCAGAGTCTATCTCCTTCTCTACCTCATTCACTCCTTCCTTAAAGCTCTTTACGCCTTTTCCAAGGCCCTTCATGAGTTCAGGAATCTTCTTTCCGCCAAAAATGAGAAGGACTACCAGCACAATTGCTATAATCTCCCAGTGGCCAATTACAAGAGGATAAGCGAGCATATTGTCAATTGTTTTGAGTGTATTGTTCAAAAAGGTTGCAGATTACCTCCGGGCAGCGCACCGGGGTGAAGGTTTTCTTGTCCAGGAAACCAAGGACCACTTCTCCTTCTGCGCAAAGCACGCCGTCCTGGTTCACAACTTCCTGATGGATGCGCATCTTGGCCATGGGCACCCTGTCCACACGGGCCGATGCCGTAAGGACGTCCCCCATCCGGGCCGGATGCCTGAAATGGCATTCTACGGATACTATGGGCACAAGGACGCCTAGTTCGGCCTCACACCTCTCTATGGGGAATCCCAGCTGCACCATCATTTCATCACGGGCTATCTCAAAGTAGCGGATATAGTTGGAGTGATGGACAACGGCCATCTGGTCTGTCTCATAGTACCTTACGGGGAATGTAGCTGTGAAAACGGCCATGGCTCTAGCTGTTTTTAAGGGCCTCAATCTTTGCCTTGAGGCTTTCAATCTTTGACAGGGAATCCGCCTCCTTCTTGCGCTCTACCTCCACTACGGCGGCGGGGGCGTTATTCACAAAACGCTCATTGGAGAGCTTTGCGCGCACGCCTGCAAGGAATTTTTCCTGGTGCTCCAGTTCCTTCTGGGCCTTGTCAAGTTCCTCCTCCACGTTAATGAGGCCTTCCATCTCCACCTGCATCTCTATGGTACGGACCATAAAGCCAATGCCCTGGGAGCCAAAGGCATCTACCACGGAAACCTCTGCGCCTGCAAGTTTTTCCACCACGGGAATAACCTCTGCGGGGAAGCCTGCGCCCTTGATATGGAGCTTCAGGACCTCCTTGGGGGCAATGTTACGCTGACTGCGCACACCGCGAACGCCATTCACAGCTTCCTGAGCAAGGGCCCAGTCCTCAATGGTACGGGCGTCAAATGCCTGGGCCTTGGGCGTAGGGGCATACATGATGGTTTCCCCTTCCCTGCGCTCTGCGATATCCTGCCACAGTTCCTCCGTAATGAATGGCATAACGGGGTGGATGAGTTTCAGGAGAGCCTCAAAGAATTCCAGCGTTGCCTTCTTGGTCTCAGGGTCAATGGGCTGGCCGAATGCGGGCTTAATGGCCTCTAGGTACCAGGAGCAGTAGTCGTCCCAGAAGAGCTTGTAAATGGTCATGAGGGCATCTGAGATGCGGAATTTGGAGTAATGGTCCTCAACTGCGGCAACGGTTTCAGATAGCTTGGCGGCAAACCATTCCACGGCAAGGCGGGCCGATTTACTTTGCGCCACGGCAGGATCCACCTCCCAGCCCTTAACAAGGCGGTAGCTGTTCCATATCTTGTTGCAGAAAGCGGCTCCCTGCTGAACCTGGGCTTCGTCGTAGAAGATGTCATTGCCGGCGCTGGAGCAGAGGAGCATGCCTATTCTCACGGCATCCGCGCCATATTTCTCAATAAGATCCAGAGGGTTGGGGCTGTTGCCAAGGGTCTTACTCATCTTTCGGCCTATCTTATCCCTCACGATTCCGGTGAAATACACGTTGGAGAAGGGCTCCTTGCCCATAAACTCCTCACCGGCCATGATCATGCGGGCAACCCAGAAGAAGATGATGTCCGGGCCCGTCACAAGGTCATTGGTGGGATAATAATACGCAAGGTCCTTGTTGGGCTTGTGGTCCGGGTGACCGGGCTTCTCAGGGTCAAACACGCTGATGGGCCATAGCCAACTGCTGAACCAGGTGTCAAGGACGTCTTCGTCCTGATGGAGGTCTTGGGCCGATATTGCCGGATTGATGGCCTGGGCGGCCTTCAGGGCTGCCTCAGGAGTGGCCTCAACCACGTATGAGCCGTCCGGGAGGTAGTATGCCGGGATGCGCTGGCCCCACCAAAGCTGGCGGGAAATGCACCAGTCACGGGCGTTCTCCATCCAGTGGCGGTAGGTGTTCACATATTTCTCCGGGATAAACTTGGTGCGGCCGCTCTCAACGGTTTCAAGGGCCATCTTCGCAAGGGTATCCATCTTGAGGAACCACTGGGCGCTGAGCTTGGGCTCTATGATGGCATCCGTGCGCTCACTGTAGCCAACCGGAGAGGTATAATCTTCCACCTTGACAAGGTTTCCGGCCTCCTCCAGCATCTTCACTATCTTCTTGCGGGCCACAAAGCGGTCCTCTCCTACCAGGATCTGGGCCTTTTCATTGAGCTTTCCGTGGTCGTCGATGATTTCCAGAACAGGGAGATTATGCCTAAGGCCGATTTCGTAGTCATGGACATCATGGGCGGGCGTTACCTTCAGGCAGCCGGTACCAAAGTC
>JAFZML010000178.1 GCA_017553255.1 Bacteroidales bacterium
ATATGTCAACTTCAAGAAGGGCATCCCGGAAGGAGAGTTTGACCTTATCTTCCGCAGCGTGACCGACCATAGTGTCAAGTTCACCATCCCCGTAAAGGTGGTTCATCATAAGCCCACCTCCTTCCAGATTACCTATAAGCACAGCAACGGCGCATTTGAGCCTTGGACCAGCGGCGGAGAGAACGGCGTGTGCAATTATGGCATGGGCATGGAAGTGGGTGTGATTACGGATCCTGAAGACGCCTACTGGAACTGGGCCTATGTAGAACTGGCCAACGATTACGACGGATTCTCCTTCTCTGGCCACGGCGGCAAGGACGATCATCCAAAGCTTCAACGCACCAAGAGCAATCCCAGCGGCGAGACTTCCTACGGCACCCAAATTATCTTCCGACTGAAGTATGACAATAGAAAGAAAAGTGAAATATATGTGAATCACAATTAATTCAAATTCACTATCTTTGCCCCTGTTATGGAAGAAAACTTTGATGCCCTTGAAGTGATTGCCCGTACCAGGGGCAAAGTTACAATGGACGACTCCCCCACCGGATACTACCTGTTCCCGCTCTGGGGCTGGCTCACGGCACTGTTTTATATGCTGGAATTCGTTTTCTGGCAGTGGCTGCATCAGGAATGGTGCCTGTGGCTGTGGGTTGGTATTCCCGCTGTTGGGTTTCCTCTTATGAGCCGCTTCATCCGCAAGGACCATGAGCGCACGCACATGCGAACAAGAGAGGCTAAGCTGGTTCTGGATTACTGGATTTTTGCGGCATGCGCAATCGGCCTTGGCGGTTTCCTGTTTGGCTTTGCCGGCATTTATGAGATGGTGGAGAACCCCCTGATTTGCGTGTTGGTTGGCATCGGCGCCTTTATCACCGGTGATGAAAGGCGTTTCAGGCCGATGATCCTGGGTGGCATCTCGGGCGTTGCTATCGGCCTTGGATGTTTCCTCCTTCAGGGAGACCTTTGGGCCTGGCAGATGCTTGGCATTGTGCTTTGCGCCGTTGTGACCCTGATTATCCCCGGGCACATGTTTGTAAGAAGTGTAAAGAATGGAATTTAAGGATCTCAATCCCCTCCTCCACAACGAGTTACGCCTGAAAATCATGGCGGCGCTTGACTCGCTGGACGACGCAGACTTTGTGTACCTGAAAGATCTCACAAAGGCTACGGCGGGGAATCTGTCCGTCCAAATCACCAAGTTGGAAGAAGCCGGCTACATCAAAGTCTCCCGCAGCGGTGAAGGCCGGGGCTCCCACACCGTCTGCCGCATCACCTCCGCCGGCGCCAAAGCCCTCCGCGCCTATCAGCAGGCCCTGATGTCGTACTTCTCATAGAGGACCTTGCCGTGTTTGCACGTAAAACGCGTATAAGGCCGATTTCACTGCCAACACGGCAAGGAAATCGGCCTTTTTCCGGAAAAACGTTGCCGTGTTGGCACCAAAAACCCCAATAGGAGCATTCTGAGTGCAAACACGGCTGCGGCGGCTTAAGGGTATTACCCACCTCACACTCCCTCTTCCTCCGGGATTCCGCTTCGCGGCGCCAAACAGGCGTCTTCTGACGCCAGCCCCTCTCCCGAGGAGAGGGGGGAGGGGTGAGGGTAACGTGGAGGGATATTATCCCTCTTCCGACGCAAAAAAGCTGGCGCATGCCAGCTTTTTAATGCGGAGGAAGAGGGATTCGAACCCCCGG